>NZ_CALFLA010000108.1 GCF_937880195.1 uncultured Blautia sp. | reverse complement strand
CAGCGGCTTATAGCCGCAGAGCAAACCACCGGCTAAGCCGGTGGTCGTGATTTGTCAAAAACATAAGGTTCTTTTTTGGTTGCATAACGGGAAATGATTTTTGCCTTAGGCCCGTAAACTTCATTGATCAGATTCAGCCAGTGCCTGTCTGGAGGAACCATGATCATAAAAGATTGTGTACACCAGCAGGGTTTATAAGATACCAGTTCCTTATTTGGTTCTCCGGCAAAAAATGTGAAATCTCCAATTACAGCTATTGCCGCTGTGGGGCTGGTTGGATCATTTGCGTAAATTTTCCCCATAATTTTCTGCAGACAGGACCAGATAAGGGTTTCTTCCTGATCTTTAAACAATGAAGAGACTTTGTCTGTGTGTAAGATTTCATAAACCATAGATTACCTCGCAAATAAAAAATAAGAATTGAACATATTTTATCACGTTTCAATAAGAGGTAAAAGAGGTGAGGTTAGAAGAAATTAATGGAACAAATCATGATTTAACAGCAGTGATTTGTACTTGTATGGTTTTTGCAGCAGAACTATAATAAATGCAGCAGAGAAATATGACAGAAAAGCTGCTGTAAGAACAGCAGATAAACAGGGAAAGGGGTAGGCGCATGAGCAGGATATTACTTCTGGAGGATGATCTGAGCCTGATCAACGGGCTTTCTTTTGCTTTTCGAAAACAGGGATTTACCTTGGATATTGCAAGAATGTTAAAGGAGGCAGAGGAGATGTGGGGAGATGGAAAGTACGATCTTCTGGTTCTGGACGTATCTTTACCGGATGGAAATGGTTTTGAATTTTGTCAAAAGGTCCGCCGGAGTTCTAAGGTTCCGATTATTTTTTTGACAGCATCTGATGAGGAAATGAATATTATTATGGGGCTGGATATAGGGGGAGACGATTATATTACCAAGCCCTTTAAGCTGGGAGTGCTGATGTCAAGGATCAACGCTCTTCTTCGGAGAGCAAAGGATTTTGGATCGGCAGATACAGAGCTGAACTCAAATGGAATAAAGGTTTTTTTGCTTCAGGGACAGGCGTATAAAAAGAATGAACTTCTGGAATTGACAGCGGCAGAATATAAACTGCTTTGTCTTTTTATGAAAAATCCTAATGTTGTGCTTTCCAAGGAAAAGATTTTGGATAAGCTCTGGGACTGTGAAGGAAATTATATTGACAGCAGCACGCTGACTGTATATATACGGAGACTGCGGATGAAAATAGAAGATAACCCAGGCGAGCCCCAGATGCTTTTGACCGTTCGGCGTATGGGATATAAATGGAATGTGACGGATTGAGGTGATCTATGAGAATATTTGCCAACAAGGATATAAAAAGAATCTTTTTTGCAATATCAGCTGTTTTGATAGTCTTCTTTCTGGCAGCAGAGGGATGCGTGTATTTTAGTTTTGGGCAGTTTTTGCCAGGGATGTTCCCTGTTTTTATGGTATCTTTGGCAGCGCTGTGGACAGTTTGTTTTTTGTATTTTTATAAACAGGATCAGTTAATGGAACACGGAATTTTGAAGATTCATGCGTATCTGGATGGTGATGCAGACGCCAGAATCGAATGTGATGATGAGGGGACAATCTATCGTCTGTTTCATTCGGTTAATTCCATGGCAGCAGTTTTAAACGCACATGCAACAAAGGAAATGCGGCAGAAAGAGTTTTTGAAAAATACCATATCGGATATTTCCCACCAGCTGAAAACGCCTTTGGCAGCCCTGAATATTTATAATGGCCTTCTTTTGGAAGAAACTGAGAATATGCCGGAGATAAAGGAGTTTGCCTCTTTATCGGAACAGGAGCTTGACCGCATTGAGACTTTGGTACAGAATCTTCTGAAGCTGACAAAGCTGGATGCAGGATCTGTTGTGATCGAAAAGACTATGGAAAATGTATCGGATATGATGAAGGATATTGAACTGCATTTTGCATATAGAGCCAGGGAGGAACAGAAAACAATAATTTTGTCAGGTTCAGACACAGTTTCTTTTCTTTGCGACCGTGACTGGCTGACTGAGGCGATCGACAATATTGTAAAAAATGCTTTGGATCATATGTCTAAAGGAGATACGGTACAGATTGCGTGGAAACGTTTTTCTGGAGCGGTTCAGATTGTGGTGGAGGATACTGGATGCGGGATCCATCCAGAGGATCTGCCTTACATTTTTAAAAGATTTTACCGCAGCCGCTTTTCGGGAGACAGGCAGGGGATAGGCCTTGGACTTCCCCTTGCAAAGGCAATCGTGGAAGCTCACAGCGGTACGGTTGAGGTTGACAGTGTATTAGGAAAAGGAACTGTATTTACCATGAATTTTTTGATTCCTACAAAATTGTAGGATGACTGTAGGGATAGAGTAATATTCATGTGATATTCTTTCGGATACAGGCAGGAAATAAAGGAGCTGTCTGTGATCTAGTATAATCAGAAAGAGGTGTCTGCATGATGAATTTATTAGAGGTTAAAAACATTTGTAAAACTTATGGCAGTGGAGAAACAGCAGTAACCGCATTAAAAAATGTCAGCTTTTCTGTTCCTAAGGGAGAGTATACGGCCATAGTGGGGGAATCCGGATCTGGCAAAAGTACGCTTCTTAATATGATAGGCGCTTTGGATGCGCCTACATCGGGGCGAGTTGTAATCGACGGAAAAGATATTTTTTCCATGAATGACCGGAAGCTGACTGTGTTTCGAAGAAGAAACATTGGCTTTATTTTTCAGGCATTTCATCTTATACCTGAACTTACAGTAGAACAGAACATGATTTTTCCTTTGCTGTTGGATTACCGGAAACCGGATAAAAAGTATTTGGAGGAACTGCTTACTGTACTGAATCTGAAAGAGCGGAGAAACCATCTTCCGGGGCAGCTGTCTGGCGGTCAGCAGCAAAGAGTGGCTATTGGACGGGCTTTGATCACCCGGCCGTCTCTGATTTTGGCTGACGAACCAACGGGAAATCTGGATACGCAGAACAGCAGCGAGGTTATTGCCCTTTTAAAAGAGGCGTCCAGAAAATATGAACAGACTATTATTATGATTACTCATAACCGCAGCATTGCACAAACGGCTGACAGGGTACTTCAGGTATCGGACGGGGTGCTTACAGATTTTGGAAGAGTGCAGGATGTTTGGGAGGAACGGATTTCCACTGTAGAAAAAGGAAGGGAGACTTTACATGAAAAGTTATCTTAGTCTTATTCCTGTTTCTGCAAAGGTGCGCAAAAAACAGAACCGTATGACGATTTTGTGCATTATGGCTGCGGTTTTTCTTGTAACAGCAGTTTTCAGCGTGGCAGATATGATGATTCGGACAGAAAGCGGTTTTATGCTGAGCAAACATGGGAACTGGCATATTCAGTTGAAAAATATTTCTGAAAACATAGAAAATGAAATATGCAGGCGTGAGGACGTTTCTGCAGCTGGAAATGTTTCTGTTTTTAATCTGAACGGAGAACAGCCTTATCGGGTAAATGAAAAAAGGACAGCTCTATATGGGGCGGACAAAACTTATATGGAAGAGATTTCAAATGGAATTTCAGAGGGATGTTTTCCGAAAAATGATCAGGAAGTTCTTTTAAGTCCTAATGCCAGTGATGCTTTATCGGTACAGGTGGGAGATACTGTGACTTTGCGTACACCTTCCGGGGAAAAAGTATTTATAGTTTCCGGTTTTGGCACAGATGACAGGAGTTATTATGAGAACCAGACTTTTCTTGTGGGAATGTATATGACGCAGGAATCGTTTGCTTCTGTTATGAAAGAAAATGGAAATAAAGAGATAAAAACATCTTTCTGCATACAGTTTGAAAATGCGGCAAAAGCAGCAGAGGCAGTACCGGAGCTTCAGTCAAAGTATCAGATTTCAGAGGAAGATATTTCTGAAAATACAGGCGTCATGGGCATATCAGGACAAAGTGACAGTGAAGCAATGAAAAATATATACGGGCTGGCCTTTTTATTGTTTATTCTGGTATTGATGGCAGGCGTACTGATGATCTCAGGAAGTATGAACAGCAATGTGGTCCAGCGCACACAGTTTTTTGGGATGATGCGCTGCATTGGCGCAAGCCGTGAACAGGTTATCCGGTTTGTACGTCTGGAAGCGTTGAACTGGTGTAAGCTGGCAGTACCTTTGGGAATTTTTGCAGGTGTGCTTGCCAGTTGGGGGCTCTGTGGAACGCTTCGCTATGGAATTGGCGGTGAATTTGACACAATGCCTGTATTTTCAGTTAGTCTAGTGGGGATTGTCTGTGGGGCAGCAGTAGGAATTATAACCGTATTGTTGGCGGCTCAGGCTCCGGCAAAACGTGCGGCCAGGATTTCTCCCGTATCTGCGGTTTCTGGAAATACAGAAATGAAAGTCTCTGTATATGGGGGAACCAGGGTAGGCATTAAAAGAATAGATTGTTTTCTTGGAGTTCGTCATGGGGTGGAAAAAAAGAAAAACTGGTGTTTTATGACAGCATCCTTTGCCCTGGCTATTGTTCTGACACTTTCTTTTTCTGTGATCATGGACTTTGCAAAGCTGCTTATGCCGTCTTTAAACGTTACTTCGGCAGATGTGGTTTTGACAGCCTATAGCAATGAAATGATTCTTGATCAGGGTCTGGTAGATGAGATCAAATCCATAGAAGGGGTCAAAGACGCTTATGGCAGCAGCTATCTTTCTGATATTCCTGTAACTGTGTCAGGCGCAGGAGCAGACAAGATCAATATGGTTTCTTATGACAACACACTTTTGGACTATGCACAGGGCAGCGTTGTACAGGGATCATTGGAAGGGGTTTATGGCAGCGGTAATAAGGCGGCTACGGTTTTTAACAGAAATAACAATTTGAAAAAAGGAGATATAGTTCAGATAGCGGGAGAGAACATAGAAATTTCCTGTGTACTGTCTCAGGGATTGTTTGGAGACGGCCAGATCCTTATTTGCTCTCAGGAAACATTTGACCGCCTTATGGGAAAAGAAAAATATGGTCTGATAGGTGTTTTACTGGAAAAGGATGCCGGGAATGAAACTGTGGCGCAGATCCGGAACCTGGAAAATGATAATATCATCATTACTGACCAGCGAGAAAGCAACAGACAGGATAAGGCAACCTACTGGGCTTCCAGAATTATCTGCTATGGCTTTTTGATGATGATTGGAATGATCACTATATTTCATATTATAAACAGTATTTCTATGAGTGTGTCGGCAAGGATCAGACAGTATGGAGTAATGCGGGCAGTGGGAATGGATAACAGGCAGCTTTGCCGGATGATTTCTGTGGAAGCTCTTACCTATACGTGCTCCGGTATGCTTGTAGGATGTGCAGCAGGAATCTTTTTAAACAGATTTCTGTATGTGCGGCTGATTACCCGTTATTTTGGCATACCATGGAGACTGCCTGTTTTCTGGCTTGGAGTTGTAGGCGTATTTATTCTGATATCGGCTGCCGCTGCAGTTTATACGCCTTTGAAACGGATTCGGAATATGAGTATTACGGAAACGATTAATGAATTATAAGAAGGTTTATTGCCGGGCTTTGTCTTAGTCCGGCAATAAATTTTTCTCTTTATGAAGAAAATTTCCTTGACAAAACTATTTCAGAGATATATACTTTGATAATCAAAATATTAAATATTCAAAATAAAAGGAGGGCGATCATGACAGGTGTGATTTGCGGGACAGGAGCATGTGTGCCGGAGCGGATTCTGGATAATCATGAGATCGCCGGGTTTGTAGATACAAGCGACCAGTGGATCAGGGAGCGTACAGGAGTAGTAAGCCGACGTATTGCCATAGAGGAGACAACCGTATCTATGGCGGCTGAGGCTGGACGCCAGGCCATACAGGAGGCAGGGATTTCTCCAAAAGAGCTGGATATGATCATTATGGCCACTTCTACACCGGATCAAATTTTTCCCTGCGGCGCCTGCGGCGTGCAAAAAGAACTGGAAGCGGTAAACGCCGTGTGCTTTGACCTGAATGCGGCCTGCAGCGGCTTTCTTTTTGCCTATCAGACAGCTCAGGCATATATTTCTTCTGGAATATACAAAAATATTCTTGTGGTAGGAAGCGAGCGGCTTTCCAGGATTGTGGACTGGACGGACCGAGGAACCTGCATTCTTTTTGGAGACGGAGCAGGGGCGGCGCTGATCCAGGCAAGAGAGGGAAAAACGTATCAGCCTTTTGCATGTTCAAAAGGAAATGGAGGAGAAGCCCTTACCTGTCCGGGAACTGCATCCAAGGAGAAAAAATATATTTCCATGAACGGCCGGGAGGTATTTCAGTTTGCAGTCCGGCGGGTTCCTGAGGCGGTCTGTCAGGTGTTGAAAAACAATGACTTAAATGTAGATGAAATCCACTGGTTTATCCTGCATCAGGCAAACCAGAGAATTGTAGAGGCGGCAGCCAGAAGACTTCATGCAGGAATTGAAAAATTTCCTATGAATCTTCAAAAATATGGAAACACATCATCAGCAAGTATTCCCATTCTTCTGAATGAGCTGAACAGGAACGGCAGTCTGAAAAAAGGACAGAAGATTGTTCTGGCCGGATTTGGGGCAGGGCTTTCTTGGGGAGCGTCTGTACTGGAATGGGGAATTTAATAAATAATACAAATAAAAGAGAAAAAGGAGAAAATTATCATGTTAGAAAAAATCATTGAGATCACAGCAGAAACATTAGGAGCAGAAGCAGAGGGAATGACAGAGAAAACTTCTTTTACAGAAGATCTTCATGCAGATTCCCTTGATCTTTTTGAGCTTGCAATGGCTCTGGAAGAGGAGTTTGGAGTGGAGATCCCAAGTGAGGATCTGGAAAAGATCACTACCATCGGAGCAGCTGCAGCATATCTGGAGGAAAACAAATAATCTGCCTGAGAGAAGACAGATCCTATAGAAGAGGTTAAAAAATGAAAACAGAGATCACAGAATTATTAGGAATTACCTATCCCGTAATTCAGGGCGGTATGGCCTGGGTAGCGGAAGCCAGTCTGGCGGCAGCAGTTTCCAATGCCGGAGGCCTGGGACTGATCGCAGCGGCAGCAGCGCCTGCCCAGTGGGTCAGAGAACAGATCAGAAAAGCAAGAGAGTTGACGAATAAGCCTTTTGGCGTGAATATCATGCTGATGAGCCCGGAAGCAGATGAAGTAGCAAAGGTGATTGTAGAAGAAGGGGTTTCCGTTGTTACAACAGGAGCGGGAAGCCCGGAAAAATATATGGCTGACTGGAAGAATGCAGGAGTAAAGGTAATTCCTGTAGTAGCCTCTTCTGCTCTGGCAAAGAGAATGGAGCGCTGCGGCGCTGACGCAGTGGTGGCAGAAGGAACAGAAGCAGGAGGACATATTGGGGAACTGACTACCATGGCTCTTGTTCCTCAGGTTGCAGATGCAGTTAAGATCCCGGTAGTTGCAGCCGGGGGGATTGCAGACGGCAGAGGAATGGCTGCGGCCTTTATGCTGGGAGCCAGAGGCATTCAGGCAGGCACTGTGTTTGCAGCATCCAAAGAATCTGTGATCCATGAACAGTACAAAAACAGTATTCTTAAGGCAAAAGATATTGATACCCGTGTTACAGGCAGGACTACAGGACATCCCATTCGAGTGCTTAGAAACGATATGGCAAGAAAATATCTGGAGCTTGAAAAGAATGGAGCGGATTTCCAGGAGCTGGAGGCTCTTACGCTGGGAGGCTTAAGAAAGGCAGTAGTAGAAGGCGATATAAAGAATGGAAGCCTGATGGCAGGACAGATCGCAGGTCTTGTAAAAGAAAGCCTGTCTTGTGAAGAATTGATCAGACAGATGGTCTCCCAGGCAGAAAATCTCATGAATGGAGCAAAGCTGTATGAGTAAAATAGCGTTTCTTTATCCTGGACAGGGAGCCCAGGAAGTTGGGATGGCAAAGGATTTTTATGAAAACAGTCCAGAGGCGGCAGCTATTTTTGATAAAGCTTCAGAAATGCTGGATCTGGATTTCCGAAAACTTTGTTTTGAAGAAAATGATCTTCTGGATAAAACAGAATATACACAGGCGGCAATGGTGACAGCCTGTCTTGCAATTACAAGAGAACTGGAAAAAAGAGGCCTTCGCCCGGATATGACAGCTGGACTTAGCTTGGGAGAATACTGTGCTATTGCAGCTGCCGGAGGAATGAGCAATATGGAGGCTGTCCGTGTGGTGCGTTCCAGAGGAATATTTATGGAGCATGCAGCGCCAAAAGGAACAGGGGCGATGGCTGCTGTTCTGGGGTTGGACAGCGATTCTGTAGAAAAGGCAGTGGAAGGGATAGAAGGAGTTTTTATTGCCAATTATAACTGTCCCGGACAGATTGTGATCACTGGAGAAGCAGAAGCGGTAGAAAAGGCGAAGGGCATACTTAAAGAAGCAGGAGCCAGAAGAGTGCTTCCTTTAAATGTAAGCGGTCCTTTTCATTCGCCTATGATGAAGCCGGCAGGCGATGCGCTGTCAGAGGTTTTGGAGAATGTTCCCTTAAGCAGTCTTAAGGTTCCTTATGTGACAAATGTGACTGCTGAAGTTGTGGCAGATCAGAGCAAGATCAAAGAGCTTCTTGTAAAACAGGTAAGCTCTTCGGTACGCTGGGAGCAGAGCATACGGACAATGATCGCAGAAGGAGCAGATGCTTTTGTGGAGATCGGACCGGGAAGAACACTTAGCGGATTTATGAAAAAAATAGACAGAAATGTAAAGATGTACCGCATTGGAACCTGGGAAGAGGCAGAAGCAGTATGTAATGAGATTTTGACGGGAAATAAATAAGAAACAGATGTACAAGTATCTGTTGGAAACAGGATGAGAGAGGAACGGTCATGGAAGAAAAGCAGACAAAGAAAAAGATTGCTGTTGTTACAGGAGCTTCCAGAGGAATTGGAAGAGCCATAGCGCTGGAATTAGCGGCAAAGGGAAATTTTGTAATTATTAACTATCAGGGCTCAGAAGCTCGCGCCATGGATGTTCAGAAAGAAATTCTGGAAAAGGGCGGCGAGGCTGTAGTTCTTCAGTGGAACGTAGCGGATCATAAAGCCTGCGACCAGGCAGTGCGGAACATTGTGAAGGAATATGGCGCAATCGATATCCTTGTCAATAATGCAGGAATCACAAAGGATGGACTTCTCATGGGAATGAAAGAGGAGGATTTTGACCAGGTGATCGCTGTAAATCTGAAAGGCTGTTTTAATATGATGCGTTTTGTGTCCAGGCAGATGCTGAGGCAGAGAAGCGGCAGAATCGTCAGCCTTGCTTCTGTAGTGGGGATTGCAGGAAACGCAGGACAGGCCAATTATGCAGCATCAAAGGCTGGCGTGATCGGACTTACAAAAACTGCAGCCAGAGAGCTGGCGTCCCGTGGGATCACAGTGAATGCAGTTGCTCCGGGATTTATTGAAACAGAGATGACGGCAGTTCTTTCGGATGCTGTTAAGGAGGCTTCGGTATCCCAGATCCCATTGGGTTATTTTGGAAAACCAGAGGACGTTGCTAAGACTGTGTCCTTTCTTGTATCAGAGGATGCTGCCTATATTACGGGACAGGTCATTCAGGTTGATGGAGGAATGGTAATATGAGTAAACGCAGAGTAGTTGTTACCGGAATAGGAGCAGTAACTCCCATTGGAAATAGTGTGGAAGAATTTTGGGAAGGAATACAGGAAGGCCGGGTAGGAATCGGGCCGATCACCCGGTTTGATGCAGAGGGCTATAAGGCAAAGCTTGCAGCAGAGGTAAAAGATTTTGATCCGAAAACATGTATGGATGCAAGACAGGCAAGACGTATGGCTCTTTTTTCTCAATATGCAGTTGTGGCAGCAGAAGAGGCATTTAAGGACTCCGGCCTTTGTATGGAAAAGGAAGACCCTTTTCGGGCAGGTGTGATCATAGGCTCTGGTGTAGGCGATCTTCGCCAGGTGGAAATCTGTTATGAGAAAATTTTGACAAAAGGGCCTACTCGTGTGCCGCCTCTTATGGTTCCTATGATGATATCCAACATGGCGTCAGGAAACGTTTCTATCCAGCTTGGACTTAGAGGAAAATGTACGGATGTGGTGACTGCCTGCGCTTCAGGAACCCACAGCATTGGAGACGCTTTTCGGGCGATCCAGTACGGAGATGCTGAAATTATGGTGGCAGGCGGCGCAGAGAGCTGTATTTGTCCTACAGGAGTGGCAGGGTTTGACGCACTGACAGCTCTTACAGGCGCAGAGGATCCAAAGAAAGCGTCCATTCCTTTTGATAAAAACAGAAGCGGATTTGTGCTTGGCGAAGGTGCCGGAGTCGTAGTTTTAGAGGAACTGGAACATGCAAAAGCAAGAGGAGCCAGAATTTATGCAGAGCTTACAGGATATGGAGCAACAGCAGACGCATACCATATCACATCTCCTGCAGAGGATGGAAGCGGCGCTGCAATGGCTATGACTCTTGCCATGGAGGAGGCAGGTGTTTGGCCTGAGGAAGTAGAATATCTTAACGCTCATGGAACAAGTACACATCATAACGATCTTTTTGAGACAAGAGCTATTCATAAGGCTTTTGGTCCAGCGGCAAAAAATCTTGCAGTAAATTCTACAAAATCCATGATTGGGCATCTTCTTGGAGCAGCTGGAGCAGTGGAATTTATTACTTGTATAAAATCTCTTCAGGAAGGGTTTGTTCATCAGACTGTGGGAACTGAGGAGCCGGACGAAGGATGCGATCTGAATTATGTGATCGGCGCGCCGATGAAAAAAGAGATCAGGTACGCTATGAGTAATTCTCTTGGATTTGGAGGGCATAATGCTACTCTTCTCCTGAAAAAATATGAATAGTGGAAATGAGGAACACAGATAATGGAATTCGAAAATCTACTTACATTAATAAAAGCGGTATCTGATTCAGAACTTACAGAGTTTTTTTATGAAGAAAACGGTACAAATCTTCGCTTTGTAAAAGAAGCTCCGGTTTTGGCAGAATCCCCGGTACAAGTAGTTGCCAGGGAAAATGCTGCTGAAGAAAAAAGTGTCCCAAAACAGAACGAAACAAAAGACGTTCAGGGAAATATCATAAAATCTCCTTTGGTGGGAACCTTTTATGCAGCGCCTGCAGAGGATGCGGCTCCATTTGTAACAGAGGGAAGCGAAGTAAAAAAAGGTCAGACACTTGGTATTGTGGAGGCCATGAAGCTGATGAATGAGATCGAAAGCGAATTTGAGGGTACAGTGGCGGAAATTTTGGTAGAAAACGGCCAGATGGTTGAGTTCGGACAGCCCTTATTTCGGATTAAATAAACAGAGGTAAAATATGAAACGTTTGGGAATTAAAGAAATAGAAGCAATCCTTCCCCATAGGCATCCATTTCTTCTGATTGATTATATTGAGGATTATGAGCCGGGAGAATTTGCAGTAGGATATAAATGTGTCACATTCAGAGAGGACTTTTTCCGTGGACATTTTCCACAGGAGCCGGTAATGCCGGGAGTTCTTACTATAGAAGCCCTTGCCCAGACCGGAGCAGTGGCGATTTTAAGCAAAGAGGAAAACAAGGGAAAAACCGCATATTTTGGCGGGATCAAAAACTGCCGGTTCCGCGGGAAGGTATCGCCTGGAGATAAGGTGAGACTGGAGACAAAACTGGTAAAGTGTAAAGGTCCGGTAGGAATCGGCCATGCCACAGCAAGCGTGGACGGCAAGGTGGTAGCTGAGGCAGAACTGACCTTTATGATTGGATAGGTGAGAAAATGATAAAAAAAGTGCTGATCGCAAACAGAGGCGAAATTGCAGTGCGGATCATCCGCGCCTGCAGGGAAATGGGAATTGAGACAGTAGCAGTTTATTCAGAGGCGGATAAAGAAGCTCTTCATACACAGTTGGCAGACCAGGCAATCTGCATCGGACCTGCCGCTTCTTCTTTGAGTTACCTCAGTATGGAAAACATCATAAGCGCAACCATTGTATCCGGCGCGGACGCCATTCATCCGGGATTTGGCTTTTTGTCAGAAAACAGCAGATTTGCCGAGCTGTGTGAGCAGTGCAATATCACTTTTATCGGACCTCCTTCTCATGTGATCGCAAGTCTTGGAAACAAACAGGCTGCCAAGAACACAATGGCTGGAGCCGGGGTTCCTGTGATTCCTGGAAGTAAAAGAGCTGTATATACAGTGGAAGCAGGAAAGGAAGAAGCGCAGAAAATCGGTTATCCTGTGATCATCAAAGCAGCCCTTGGGGGCGGCGGAAAAGGAATGCGTACAGCAGCTAATGAGGCTGAATTTGCGGAAAGTTTTCGTACGGCTCAGAAGGAAGCGCAGATGGCTTTTGGAGACAACACTATGTATGTGGAACATTTTGTGCAGAATCCAAGGCATATAGAGTTTCAGATTCTTGCGGATCAGAAGGGAAATGTGATACATCTGGGAGAAAGAGACTGTTCCGTACAGAGAAATCATCAGAAAATGATAGAAGAATCTCCCAGTGTGGCAATTCCTGAGAAACTTCGAAAAAAGATGGGTGAGGCTGCAGTAAAGGCGGCAAAAGCCTGCGGATATGTAAATGCAGGAACCATAGAATTTCTCCTTGACAGCAACGGCAGCTTTTATTTTATGGAAATGAATACCAGAATCCAGGTAGAGCATCCTGTAACAGAGTGGGTAACAGGAGTAGATCTTGTAAAAGAACAGATCCGAATTGCATCAGGAATTCCTCTTTCCATCAAACAGAAGGATGTTCATTTGTCCGGACATGCTATTGAGTGCCGGATCAATGCAGAGAATCCTGCAAAAGGATTTCGTCCCTCTCCGGGAACTATCACAGACATGTACTTCCCAGGAGGGAAGGGGGTTCGTATTGATTCTGCAGTATACAGCGGATATACAGTGCAACCATATTACGATTCTATGATCGCCAAGCTGATCGTCTGGGCCAGAAATCGTGACGAAGCAGTGCGTAAAATGCAGACTGCTCTTGGAGAAATGATCATAGAAGGCATTGATACCAATATAGATTATCAATATGAGATACTGAACCACCCGGATTTTTTGGCAGGAAATACGGATGTGGGATTTATTGAACGGATGGAAGGCGCAGGTAATAGATCATGAAGCTGGAGAATATGTTCAAAAAAACAAAAACTTCAGAAAAGGAGCAGGGAACCAGACGTATAAGAGCAAAAAAACCGGAGGTTCCTAAAGGACTTCTTCGAAAATGCAATAAATGCGGCGCTGCGATTATTGCAGAAGATGTAAAAGAAGGCAATTATATCTGCCCAAAATGCGGCGGATATTTTCGTATACATGCTTACCGCAGGATTCAGATGGTGGCAGATGAGGGAAGCTTTCAGGAGTGGGATGAATCTCTGGTGGGAGAAAATCCTATGGAGTACCGCGGATATCCGGAAAAGCTTACGCAGGCTCAGGGAAAAACCTTGCTCCGGGAGGCAGTTGTTACAGGAAAATGCCGGATCAACGGATGTGAGACAGTTATCGGTGTCTGCGATGGCAGATTTTTAATGGCAAGTATGGGCTGGGCCGTAGGAGAAAAAATCACAAGAGCCGTGGAACGGGCTGTGGAGGAAAAACTTCCGGTAATTCTCTTTGCCTGTTCCGGGGGAGCCAGAATGCAGGAAGGGATTACCTCCCTGATGCAGATGGCAAAAACAGCTGCGGCTCTGAAACGCCACAGTGATGCGGGACTTCTTTATATTTCAGTGCTTACAGAGCCTACAACAGGAGGCGTGACTGCAAGCTTTGCAATGTTGGGAGATGTAATTCTTGCGGAACCGGGAGCGCTGATCGGTTTTGCAGGCCCGAGGGTAATTGAGCAGACCATCAGGCAGAAACTTCCAAAAGGCTTCCAGAGAGCGGAATTTCTTCTGGAACATGGATTTGTGGATGAAATTGTAGAACGTGAAGATTTAAAACATACTCTTACAAGAATTTTGAAACTTCATGAAAAAAATCCGCTTTATTATGTGGAAAAAAATGAAGAAACAGAGAAATCATGTGGAGAAAAGCTAAAGAAAGGTTTACAGTCTGATCTTACTGCCTGGGAACGAGTCCAGATTTCCAGAAAAGCAGACCGTCCTTCAGGCAGCGCTTATATAAGAGAGCTTTTTACGGATTTCATAGAATTTCATGGAGACAGAAAGTATGGTGATGATCCGGCTGTGATCGGAGGAGTTGCTGCTTTTCATGGGATTCCAGTAACAGTGATCGCTCAGGAAAAAGGCAATGGAACAAAAGAAAATATATACAGAAATTTTGGAATGCCTATGCCGGAAGGCTATCGTAAAGCCCTTCGCCTGATGAAGCAGGCAGAAAAATTCCATCGTCCGGTTATCTGCTTTGTGGATACGCCGGGAGCTTTTTGTGGAATAGAGGCAGAAGAAAGAGGTCAGGGCGCTGCTATAGCTGAAAATCTTATGGAAATGGCAGGGCTTACAGTTCCTGTTCTTACGATAGTAACAGGAGAAGGGGGAAGCGGCGGAGCCCTTGCTCTTGCTGCTGGAGATCAGGTTTGGATGTTGGAAAACGCTGTGTATTCCATTCTTTCCCCAGAGGGATTTTCCAGTATTTTGTGGAAAGACAGCAGTAAGGCAAAAGAAGCGGCCGAGGTGATGAAAATGACTGCGGCAGATCTTTACCGTCAGGAAATTATTGAAGAGGTGATTCCTGAGCCTATCTCATTAAATGAAGAAACTTTGGTGCAGGTAACAGAGGTTCTGGACAAAGAGATTGCATCATTTTTAGAAATTTATAAAAATTATACAGAAGAGGAGCTTTTAGAAAAAAGATATAAAAGGTTCCGAAAATTTTGATTTATGGGCGCATTAATGAATGCGCCCATATTCTATGCAGATATCTTTTATTGTTTGAATTTCAGAAGAAATATATTTGTTTTTATGAAGGATAAGATGAAAATTGCGTGTTACACGAACATTTTCAAGTGGAAGAATCACGAGAGAACCATCTTCCACATCTTTTTCTATCATTCTTTTAGAAAAAACTGCAATCCCTCTTCCGCAGAGAACTGCATTTTTAATGGCATCGGTGCTTGTGCTGCGAAATGTCCGGTTTAATCGAATATCCTGTTCGTCCAGAAGCTGTTCGAATTGATTGCGGTCTGTGCTGCCGCTTTCACGGCTTACATAATTCTGACCCTGAAGCATGGAAAGAGTAATGGAATCGTGCCGGGCAAGAGGATGTTTCCTGCTGCAGACCATTACCAGCTCGTCTTCGCACATGGGAAGAATGATCAGGTTTTCATTTTTAACTGTGCCTTCTACAATTCCCACATCTACCTGACTGTCCAGAATAGCCTGTTCGATTTGTGTGGAGTTTGTGACAGTGATTTGAAAATCACAATTGGGAAGCCTTTTTTCTGCTTCGTCAAGAAGCTCGTTGATTAGGCAGGTACCAATAGAAACACTGCAGCCTATGTGCAGTCTGGTCTTGCGGGAAGCATTCTGCATGGCTTCCTCCATTTTGTCAAAGGAATCCAGAATATGCCGGGAAAAAGAAAGAAGGAGCTCTCCTTCTTTTGTAAGGAACAGTTTTTGGGAAAGGCGCTCAAACAGTCTTACTCCATAATAGCGTTCCAGTTCTGATACCGCCTGACTGATACCCGGCTGGGAAATATGAAGGAGCTTTGCGGCTTTGCTCATACTTCCTGCGTCAGCGACGGTTGTAAAAATCTGTAAATGTCGGATTGTCATAAGGTTCTCCTTTTGTGTGGTTTATATAGATCAGGCCGCATTGGTCAGCACATAAAGCACAGTGCCGACTGCTCCGCTTCCGAGAATAATAGCTATGGCGCTGGTTTTAAATTTCCTTAAAATAAACAGTGACGCTGCAAAAATAACAAGTTCGATCCAGCGGATATCGCTGAGTACAATATTGGGAAGCTCTGCCTGAAAAAGCCCAAGCATTAAAATAGAGGTTCCGGCAGAGGCGATCAGAGCTACAACAGCAGGACGCATGGCTCCTAAAACAATCTGGACGCCTTTGACAGAACGGTATTTATAGTAAAAATGTGCAAGTGTAAGACAGATAAAGAAAGAGGGAAGAATACATCCAAAGGTACAGAGCAGTACGCCGGGGATTCCTGCAATTCTCATTCCTACAAAAGTTGCAGAATTGATGGAAATAGGTCCGGGGGTCATTTCTGCTACTGTGATCAGGTCGGAAAATTCGCTGAGAGTCATCAGACCGTAAACATCTACAATTTGTTCCTGGATCAGAGGAATAGCGGCATATCCGCCTCCAACACTGAACATGCCTACCTGAATAAAGGCGAAAAATAATTTAAGTAATAACATTATACAGTCCCTCCATGTTTTTCTTTATAGGTTTGAACAATAAGATCCAGGATTCCGATTCCAAGACAGGTAAAAATAATAAGCATTGCGCTGACATCCAGAATACAGGCTGCTGCAAAAGCAACGATCATCATGGAAATATACAGAATACGCCGGGTGGTCAGCACATTATGGGCCAGATTCAGCACAACATCAAAGATCACGGCGGCAACTCCGGCGCGCATCACCTGGAGGGCAATACTGACATAAGTGTTTGTCCTGAATTGTTCATAAAACAGAGAGATTACTGAAATAATAATCATAGGCGGGAGAATTGTTCCCAGAATTGCAGTAAGAGAACCAAGGACCCCAGCGATACGATAGCCGATAATTACGGACGCATTTACTGGAAGAGGACCTGGAGCAGACTGGGTAATAGCGGTAACGTCAAGCATTTCATCTTCCTCCAGCCACTGTAGTTCTTCTACATACTTTTTCTTCATGAGAGAGACGATAACAAATCCTCCGCCAAAGGTACAAGCGCTTAGTACAAACATGGAACGGAATAGAGTCCATAACTTGCTGTAATCTTTTTTCATAAGAACCTCCATAAATTTATCTCTTTGATCTATAATAGAGCTTAGCATAGGAGGAACTATTTGTAAAATATATGATTTGAATAGAACTTATAAGTAAATACTTATATATAAGCGGAGGATTATAAAACACGTGCCTGTTATGCTGAGATACAAAAAGAAGGAACCGTTAGGTTCCTTCTTTTTATGTATACTTTTAGAGAATATCGTCTCTGCGGATATAGCCCGGATGTTCAATGTCGGCAACGATTTCGCGCTCTTTAGTGATCTGAACCCATTTATCAATGACCTGATTCTCCACATGAACGTCTTCGCCGATTGTGGTGTTTGCAAGAACAACACAGTTCTTTACAACAGCGCCCTTTTTGATCTGGCATCCACGTCCGATAACAGAGTTCTCCACACATCCCTCAATGAGACAGCCGTTGGAGATAACAGAGTTATTTACGTCTGCACCGTCAAAATATTGAGTAGGGCAGGAGTCGTTTGTTCTGGTATAGATCGGCCATTCCGGATTGAAAAGATTCTGTGAGTTCTTAAGGTCGATGAGAGACATGTTTGCATCAAAGTAGCTCTTGAAATCTGTGATGGTAGCAAAGAATCCCTTATGGGATACGCCGCGGATATCAAGCTCGCTGCAGGATGCGTTTACAATCTGAGGCAAAGTGATCATAGAAGAAGTTTTTCTTGCCTTATGGATCAGCTCTATAAAAAGTTCTTTTTTCATAATGTATGTATCCATGAAAATATTGCGGTTTTTGGCGCTTCCGCGGTTTTTCTCAATGGATTCCACACCTTTTTGTCTGTTCAGATTCAGAATGTCACAGTTCAGGAATGCTTCTTTGGCATTATCTACAGAGTGATATAAAAGAGTGATATCCGCTCCGGAGTCGATATGTGTCTGAAGAAGCGTATCATAATTCTCTGCATATACCATATAGCTTGGCGCAATTACTACATATGGCATATGAGATCTTTCGATCATTTCGATATTTTCATAATAGCCGGCAATGTCGGTATTGTAAACATCATTCTCAGAACTGTTCAGTGAGAAAAGAATCTGCAGTTTGCCGCGTTTGGAGTTGATGTTGTAGTGGCGTCCTGTACCAAGATGTTCTACAAGAGAGCGAGGCTTACGCCGAATATATACCTGAATGCGGTCAATGTCACTGTTGCTCATATTAGAAATAGGAAAGTCGATTACACGGTATCTTCCAAGGAAGGAGAAAGCGCCGATGGGGCGGTACTGCTGAAGTCCCTCCACCTTAATGTGAGTTGCGGAAGATGCAATAATTCCAAGTGCGTTAGCCATCTTATTCTACCCCCTTTACACGTTTGGACACAAGTTCAATGTGCTCGCTGTCAGCGCTTCCTACAACAGCGCCTGCACCGATGGTTACATTTTCGGCTACAAGGGCTCGCTGAACAACAGCGCCGTCTTCTACTACTACACCGGGCATAAGAACACTATCAATAACCTTTGCGCCCTTGCCAACTCTTGCACCGGTGAACAGTACAGAATTTTTTACCTCACCTTCGGCAATACAGCCCTGGGTAATAAATGCTTTGGCAATCTTAGCTTCTGGTCCTATGTACTGTGGAAGGGCAGGAATATCCTCTGTGTAAATCTTCCAAGTAGGATCATTGAGATCAAGTTCATTATTGCTGTCAAGAAGATCCATGTTTGCTTCCCAGAGAGAATCAATGGTTCCAACATCCTTCCAGTATCCCTGGTATTTGTAAGCTGCCAGAGTCTTATTGTCAGCAAGAAGGGTAGGAATAATATCCTTGCCGAAGTCATGATGAGAATCTGCGTTTTTCATATCTGCAAGAAGGATTTTGCGGAGCAGCTTCCAGTTGAAGATATAAATACCCATAGAAGCAAGGTTGCTCTTTGGATGCTCCGGTTTTTCTTCGAATTCTACAATATGACCTTCACCGTCTGTATTCATAATACCGAAACGGCTGGCTTCTTTCATGGGAACCTCAATTACAGCGATGGTAGCGTCTGCGTCCATCTGTTTATGGTAAGCCAACATTTTTGAATAATTCATTTTGTAAATATGGTCGCCGGAAAGAATCAGAACATATTCTGGTGCATATTTGTCAATAAAGTCAATATTCTGTGAGATTGCGTCAGCAGTGCCGCGATAAACGTCCAGATCTGCATCGGCTTTTTCGCGGGGCGGAAGTACGAATACACCGCTTTCTCTTGCATCCAGTCCCCAGCGGCCGCCGGCAGCGACATAGCTGTTCAGAAGGACGGACTCATACTGTGTAAGAACACCAACAATGTCAATTCCGCTGTTTGCACAGTTACTTAATGGAAAATCAACGATGCGGTATTTACCACCGTATGAAACTGCGGGTTTAGCCACTTTGTTCGTAAGCTCATGGAGTCTGCTGCCACGTCCGCCAGCTAAGATCATCGCTAACATGTTGTTTTGTTTCATAGTGAACCCTCACTTTCCTTTTATATGCTTGTACCTTCTTATTATACAATTTTTATCTGTAAATTACCAGAAGATAAGGTGAAAAAGTATAAAAAAAATGAGGAAATTTTGTTAAAGGTGTATTAAATATTTGTTGAATTACATACAAAACTATGAAATATGACAAAAAAATAGATGATTCGACAAAAAGCCGAAGTAAAAGTGCCGATACAGATAAAAACAGGCAGAGACAGCATCTTTAAAGAATATGCGATTTACTGGACGGAAGGTTAAATATACGTTATAATAACAGGGTTAATAGGAAAAAATAAGTCCGGCTGAAAAGGCCGGATCATGAAGATAAGAGGGATCTTTTGTGAAAAACAGAGATGATTTTAAGAGATTTATTGTATATTGTCTAGCAAGCGTTGTGGTGATCACTCAGGCAGCAGTGTTTGCCTATATCTGGTATGACTTTTACAGAGGACTGATTTTTGAGCCTTTCTGGAGAAAGGGTAACTGGGTTTTAATTGCCATTTATGCATTGATCAGTTTTATGTTTTCCAAGTTCTACGGAGGTCTTCGAGTAGGATATCTAAAAAAAATAGACGTATTTTATTCCATGACGCTGGCTACGATCTGTACCAATGTGATTACCTATCTCCAGATCACGTTGATTAACAGATGGTTTCTTGATCCGTGGCCCATGATACAGATGACATTTGTTCAGATTGCTGTTATTCTTGCGTGGATCTGGATTTCTACTTTTATTTACCAGAAACTTTATGGGGCAAGGAAGCTGCTTGTGATTTATGGAAACCGGGATCCTGGGGATCTGATCCAAAAAATGAACTCAAGAAGCGATAAGTATAATATCAGCGGAATGGTTCATGTGGATGAAGGAGAAAAAACCATTCATAAAATGATGCGGGATTACGAGGGCGTGATCATATGGGATCTTCCGTCCAGTATCAGAAACCGCTATCTTAAATATTGCTTTGCTCATTCCATCAGATGTTATATGAGTCCGAAGATTTCAGACGTGATTCTGATGGGAAGCGAGAGAATCCATCTTTTTGATACACCTCTGCTTGTGGCAAAGAATATGGGACTTTCTGTGGAACAGCGTTTTATGAAAAGGCTTCTGGATATTGTTGTGTCTGGAATCGGTATTATCATAACAGCTCCTATTATGCTGATCATTGCTCTTTTTGTGAAAATGTATGATGGAGGACCGGTATTTTACCGTCAGGATCGTCTTACTCTGGGAGGACGGGAGTTTCGCATTTTCAAATTCCGCAGCATGTGCGTGGATTCTGAGAAGAACGGAGCCCGGCTTGCCTCAAAGAATGACAGCAGGATTACCCCGGTAGGTAAAGTGCTTAGAAATCTTCACCTGGACGAGCTTCCCCAGCTGTTTAATATCTTTGTGGGAGATATGTCCCTGGTAGGACCGAGACCGGAAAGAAAGTGTATTATGCACGAATATCAGAAAGAACTTCCAGAGTTTTACTATCGCCTGAAAGTAAAGGCCGGACTTACCGGTTATGCCCAGGTTTATGGGAAATATAATACAACGCCTTATGATAAGCTGAAGCTGGATCTTTTCTATATAGAAAATTATTCTTTTCTTCTTGATCTGAAGCTTCTTCTTATGACAGTAAAGATTTTCTGCCAGAAAGAGGTTTCAGAGGGCGTAAATGACAATCAGAAAAATGCGTTAAAGGATTCCGTGGAAGATATGTCTGACAGTCGGGAACAATAGGAGGAGGCTTATGGAAAAGCCGCTGGTATCTGTAGTGATGCCTGTATATAACGGAGAAAAATATATTCAAAAAGCTGTGGATTCTGTTCTAGCCCAGGAAGTTTCTCTGGAGCTTATCATTATTGACGACGGCTCTACAGACCGTACAGAGGAAGTTCTTGAAAAGTACAAAAACCATGAAGAGATTCGCTGCCTGAAAAATAAAAAAAATACTGGGGTTTCCGGTTCCAGAAACAGAGGCGTAAAGGAGGCCAGAGGAACCTACGTAGCCTTTCTTGACGCAGATGACTGGTGGGAAAAGGATAAGCTGAAAAAACAGATCGCCCTTCTTGAAGAAACTGGTTGTGTACTTTGTTCAACAGGAAGAGAACTGGTACAGCCGGACGGAAGGTCTGCAGGAAAGTATATTCCAGTAAAAGAAAAAATTACTTACAGAGAGCTTTTAAAGCATAATAGTATTAACTGTTCTTCTGTTTTGGTGCGCAGGGATGTGATCATCCGTTTCCCCATGGAACATGACGATAGTCATGAGGATTATATTACATGGCTGAAGATTTTAAAGGAGTATCATTATGCGGCTGGGATCAACGAGCCTCTTTTGAAATACCGTCTAAGTGTTGGTGGCAAGTCCAGAAACAAACTGAAATCCGCTATTATGACATACAGAGTATATCGGTATATGGGATTTGGAGCGCCAAAAAGCGCGGCGCTTTTTGTTTCTTACGCCCTTCATGGGCTGTGGAAATACCGCTGACAATAAAGGTGAGATTATGGGTAAAATCAAAAATTTATGTATGACGCAGCTTGTTCGTATGAAAAAAACAAAAAAACCAGATATGTATACCTGGGTGTTTTCTTCTGTGGACAACTGCTATTATAATTATAATTCCAAATATCTGTTTGAGTATGTAAAAGAACATCTTCCGCAGATCACGCCTCTTTTTGTGATCAATGAGGAAAATCTGCGCCGGGAACTGTCAGAACAGTATGGAAAAGAGTATTTTATTGAAACAGAATCAAAGGAAGGGATTCGCCGGGTTCTGGAGGCCGGGGTATGGTTTACGTCAGCAGGGCTTCCCGTATACGGAACAGGGCTTGGTAAAAACAGGCTGATCGTGAATCTGTGGCATGGAGTTCCTCTGAAGAAGATCGCCCTTATGGATCCAAATATGAAAAAGGCAGCCCGTATTTATTTCAAAAAGATTTTTTCAGAGAACTATACATGGATTTTGACTACGTCAAGGGAGCTTGTGCCTGTTATGACCAAGAGCTTTCAGGTTTCGGAGGACAGGCTCCGGGTGTGGGGACAGCCAAGGAACGACTGTATTTTTGCCCCTCCTGACAGAAAACAAATTCTGGAAGGTATTTATTCGGATCTGCCTGAATATAAAAAGGTGGTTCTTTATGCACCTACCTTCCGGGATTATGGGAATACCAGACTTTTTCCTTTTGAGGATTTTGACAAAAAAGTTTTTGAAGATTTTCTGGAACAGGAAAAGATCCTGCTTCTTCTTAGGCTTCATATTAAGGAGGCTGCTGCGGCAGACGCTTATGTAAGCTCTCGCATCAGACGCTTTGGAAGCGAAGAAGCTGGGGATGTGACAGGAATGCTGGGAATGTTTGATCTTTTGATTACAGATTACTCCAGTATTTATATTGACTATCTTCTTACAGATAAACCTTTGATGTTTCTTCCCTATGACAGAGAAAGATATCTTGATGGAAGAGGTATGAACTTTGATTATGATGAAGTCACCCCGGGACCCAAACCGGAAACCATGAAAGAATTTATGATGGAAATAAAGGAATTTATGAATGGGGAAGATTCCTGGAAAAAAGAAAGAGACAGGGTGAACCTTAAGTTTAACGAGGTAAAAGAGCCTTGCTCCTCAAATATCTGCAACCAGGTTCTTTTGGAAATAAAAAAGAGAACAGAATAAAACATAAAAACCCGGAAACTGCTTTTGGCAGCTTTCGGGTTTTCTCTTTCTGGATATCTCAGTTTTTTTCCATAAAGTTTACATATTCTTCAAGTACAGGGCCAGGTTCTCCGATACGTTTAATCTGGCCGTCATGCATCCACATAACTGTGTCGCAAAGCTCCTGCAGAGTTTCAATACTGTGAGAGACGATTACTACAGTACGGTCTTTGTTGGAGATTAGGCTTTTCATTTTATTGTAGCTTTTTTTCTTGAACTTCTGATCGCCTACACTAAGCACTTCGTCGATCAGCATGATATCTGTTTCCAGAATTGCTGTAATGGAAAATGCCAGTTTGGAATACATACCGCTGGAATAGGTCCTTACAGGCATGTCGATAAATTCTCCAAGTTCGGCAAACTCTACGATTTCTGCCTCCTTTGCTTTTACTTCTGCCTCAGAGAAGCCGAGAAGCATACCGGAAAGGATAATGTTTTCTCTTCCGGTCATTTCCCTCTGAAAACCAACGCCGATAGAAAGAAGGGAAATGCTGTGTCCCTTAAGATCAATGGTTCCGCTGTCAGGAGAAAAGATTCCAGCCAGTGCATTAAGGGTTGTGGATTTACCGCTTCCGTTTTTGCCAATGATTCCAAGGATCTCTCCCTGGCGTACATAGAAGGAAATTCCTTTAACGGCAACAAAGCGGTCTACGCTGCGGCGTTTAAACTGCAGTAGACTTTTCTTAATAGAAGTTTTTTTCAGATTCTGATAACTGATCACAAGGTCAGTGACTTCAATCGCGTGCTGTTCTTCCATATTATATCACCTTTACATAACTGTTTTCGTTTTTGTAGATTTTGCGGACGCCCAGAATACTGATGAGAAGTCCGATGGCAAACCAGAAAAGAAGGAGCTTACGGTGGGGAGTGCTTCCATATATGACGCATTCTCGCATGGAGGTAAGGAGAAACGCAATAGGATTGCCCTTACCAATGTAGGCGTTATAGGGAGCTGGGAGACGATCCATAATACTCCAGAATATACCTGTGAGATAAAACATCAGTCTTAATACAATATTCAGAACGTTGGAAAGGTCATCCACAAATACTCCATAGTGTAAAAGGTAACAGCTGAATCCAAATACCAATGTAAATAAGGTCAGGAGAATGGGAATACTGTACAGGATATTCCAGGTAATCGGAACTTTCCATACAAAAAGCATAGCCACAATGATCAGAACTGAAATAAACATTTTAAATCCGTTGACTCCCATTTTGATCAGGAGAAGGATGAATTTAGGAATATATACTTTGGAAACAATTGGTTTATTGTTTTTGATCACCCTTACGCTCTGTACCAGACACTTGTTAAAGAAATCCCACATAGTGATACCGATAAAGACGAAAACTGCAAAATATGGTTCATTAGATTTAAACACATAGCCGAACATAAATACATAAATCAGCATAAAACAAAGAGGATCCAGAATCCACCAGAGCCAGTTCAGATATGAATTGGCAATTTCGGATTTTAACTGGGCTTTGGAAGAGTATATGGCATATTTCCAATACTTCTTCATGTCATTCATGAATCTTTTAAACATAAAATCCGCTCCTATATTTATGATAAGATATAACTGAACCCTTCTGCAACAGAAAACTGTCGAAAAAGGGTCTGAACCTTTTATATCATACACTAGGAAGGGAAGTTTTACAAGTGGAAAATAAAGAATCTAAAGGAAAAGTATTGACTTCAATATATATTCTGTGATAAACTTGACAAGCGACATGGAAGTTGGGTCTTTTTTTTATGCCCGGAAACAAGCGTGAGCAGTTATAAGGGCGAAGCAGAAGACCATGCAAATGAAAACACTGGAGGTGGAAGTTGTGCGCGTTAAGATTACATTGGCATGTACGGAGTGCAAGCAGCGTAACTACAATATGACCAAGGAGAAAAAGAACCATCCTGAGCGTCTTGAGACCAAGAAATATTGTAAGTTCTGCCGTAAACACACTCTGCACAAGGAAACGAAGTAATCACAGAGATTGTGAGGTTAAATTATGCAAGAGAAAGAAAAATCTACTGGCAAAACTCAGAAAACCCAGAAAAAATCATGGGTTAAGGGACTGAAAGCCGAGTTTAACAAGATTGTGTGGACAGATAAGCCCACACTTGCTAAACAGACAGTGGTTGTCTCTGTAGTCACGATTATTCTGGCTGTGATGATCAGCATTATGGATTCAGCTATTCTGGAAGGTATTAATCTTATAATAAGATAAGGGTAACGGTGATTGTATGTCAGAAGCGAAATGGTATGTTGTTCATACCTATTCCGGGTATGAAAACAAAGTAAAAGCAAACATTGAAAAAACAATTGAAAACAGACACCTGGAGGATCAGATCCTGGAAGTCCGTGTTCCGCTGGAAGATGTAGTGGAAATGAGAAACGGCGCTCCGAAACAGGTTCAGAAGAAGATGTTCCCGGGATATGTGCTTCTTAACATGGTCATGAACGACGATACCTGGTATGTTGTCCGCAACACCAGAGGCGTAACCGGCTTTGTAGGTCCGGGATCTAAGCCCGTACCGCTTACAGAAGAGGAAATGCGTCCGCTTGGTATCAAGGAAGAAAACATCCGGGTTGACTTTGCAGAGGGCGATATGGTAGTTGTTACAGGCGGAGCCTGGAAAGATACTGCCGGAGTTGTTACTGCAATTAATACTCAGAAGCAGACAGTTACCATCAATGTTGAACTGTTCGGCCGCGAAACGCCGGTAGAAATAAGTTTCGCAGAAATTAAGAAAGCGTAACACATTCAAGTGGGAGGGAAAAACCCCCGCCAATACCACATAGGAGGTGCCGAAAAATGGCAAAAAAAGTAACAGGTTATATTAAATTACAGATTCCGGCTGGCAAGGCAACCCCAGCACCGCCGGTAGGTCCGGCTCTTGGTCAGCACGGTGTAAACATTGTACAGTTTACAAAAGAGTTCAATGCCAGAACAGCAGATCAGGGCGATCTGATCATCCCGGTTGTAATCACTGTTTATGCAGACAGAAGTTTCAGCTTCATAACCAAAACTCCGCCGGCAGCAGTTCTTCTTAAGAAGGCAGCAAACATCAAATCTGGTTCCGGCGTACCGAACAAAACAAAGGTTGCAAAGGTTACAAAGGCTCAGGTTCAGGAGATCGCTGAGATGAAGATGAAAGACTTAAATGCAGCAACTCTTGAAGCAGCAGCAAGCATGATTGCAGGTACTGCAAGAAGTATGGGAATTGAAGTCGTAGACTGATTTTCGCCAGAACTGCCAGACAGAGAAACTACAATGAAGAAGTGGGAGGGAAATCCCCGCAATTACCACAGGAGGTTATAGAAATGAAACGAGGAAAGAAATACGTGGAAGCTGCGAAAGCAGTAGACCGCGCAACATTATATGATACCGCAGAGGCTATCAGCCTTGTAAAAAAAGCAGCAGTTGCTAAGTTTGACGAGACTATCGAAGTTCATATCCGTACAGGCTGCGATGGACGTCACGCTGACCAGCAGATTCGTGGTGCAGTAGTTCTGCCTCATGGAACTGGTAAAAAAGTTCGCGTTCTTGTATTCGCAAGAGATGCAAAAGCTGAGGAAGCAAAAGCTGCAGGCGCAGAATTTGTAGGAGCAGAGGAGCTTATTCCGAAGATCCAGAACGAAGGATGGCTTGATTTTGACGTTGTTGTTGCTACACCGGACATGATGGGCGTTGTAGGACGTCTGGGTCGTGTACTTGGACCAAAAGGTCTTATGCCGAACCCGAAAGCTGGTACTGTAACTATGGACGTTACAAAAGCGGTTCATGATATCAAAGCAGGTAAGATTGAGTATCGTCTTGACAAAACCAATATCATCCACGTTCCGGTAGGTAAAGCATCCTTTACTGAGGAACAGTTAAGCGACAACTTCCAGACGCTTATTGAAGCTATCGTTAAGGCTCGTCCAAGCACAGTTAAGGGTCAGTACCTGAGAAGCGTAACTATCGCTCCGACAATGGGACCTGGTGTGAAGATCAATCCGGCGAAATTAGCTTAATAAATAAAAAAAGCATTCCCGTCAGGGAGTGCTTTTTTGCTTTATAGGAAAGCTGCAGATTCTATACTGGCTTTTCTGTTACATAAAAATGTTTTGATTTATTTTTTCACGAACAGTGTGTCTGTCACTGTTCGTTTTTTAGATTCCGAAGATGCATATAAACAGTATTCTTTGAAATATTCAGGCGGTCAGCCACCTTGATCACACTGTCTTTCAGGTTAAAGATTCCATTTTTGTAAAGTGCGGTAACAATTTCTTTATTTTTGTTATTAGAGGAAATAGAGGCGTTGTTCAGTATCAGATTCTTGACATCAGCCAGAGCGGCTTCGATCAGTTCGTCCACATTTTCTGTAAAAGTCTCTGTTTTTGGCGGAAGATATGGCTGAAGATGGTCGTTCTCTGGAATAAACTCCTGTATCATAGTGGAAAAGGGTATATTGGTATAAAAATTAATGCAGAGCAATCCAATGATACGATTGGATTCCCCAGGAATGGGAATTGTGGTGGATTTAAGAATAACACCATCCTGTCTCCGATTAAAATAAGAAATAGAAGAATGATCTTTGGATTGTTCGATTTTTGAAAGCATACTCAGGGCAAAATCAGTAATAGGAGAACCGATTTTTCTGCCGGAGTGATGACCGTTAACAATTTGAATGACTGAATGTTCCAGAGATTCCAGGTTGTGAAGAATGATTTCATAACCTTCTCCCAGATAATGTCCCAGTCCCTCTACAACAGGGATATAAGACTGCAGAATGATACGTTCTTGAGGCGTTAGTTGTATATATTCCTTTTCCATAGGGCTCCCCTTCTAACAGATTTATTTTATATCTGTTAATTATAATACTCTTTCGTGCAATGTGCAACAAATAATGAAATAAAATTCAGTAATATTGACATGTGAAAAGGAATTAAATTTCATTGACTAAAAAATAATTTAGTGGTATTATCAATTTGACTAAAAAAATAACATTGAGAGGAAGAGAAAATGTTAAAAGTGTTGAATACACCGAAGGCTCCGGCTGCAATAGGACCTTATTCTCAGGCCATTGTACTGAACAATATTTTATTTAGTTCAGGACAGATTCCGGCAGATCCTGAGACTGGCGCTATTGTTGGAAGCGATATTACCGGGCAGGCAGAACAGGTTATGAAAAATGTAAAAGCTATCCTGGATGAAGCTGGTACAGACTTTGAACATGTGGTAAAGACCACTTGCTTTTTAAGCGACATGGCAGACTTTGCAGAATTTAATAAGGTTTATGAGAAATACTTTGTATCAAAACCTGCAAGATCCTGCGTTGCAGTAAAAACGTTGCCGAAAAACGCTCTGTGTGAAGTGGAAGTACTTGCAGAGATTCAGTAAATCTGATTCTCAGTGCAGAGCCTGAATTTATTTGGAGGAAAACTCATGAGAGGGAAAGAAAAAAAAGTAAGAGAGAAAAAAGAAACGACATTGCTTCTGGCAGTTATACCGATTCTGGCTATGATCCTGCTGCTGGGCGTAGGTTATGCGGTAATGGGACTTAGCCCGGAGGTATTAATGCTGGTGTCTGCAGCTATTGCAGGCGTAATTGCAATTTATCTTGGATATACATGGGACGACATTATGGATTCCATTGTATCGAAACTCAGTAAAACCATGCCGGCAATTTTTATTCTGATCATTGTAGGGTTTATGATCGGTTCCTGGATGATCGGCGGAACAATTCCAATGATGGTATACTATGGACTGAAGCTGATCAGCCCGAAATATCTTGTTGTAACATCATTCCTTGTAACTGCATTTGTATCTGTATGTACTGGAACATCCTGGGGATCTGCCGGAACTATCGGCGTAGCTCTTATGGGTGTGGCTGCAGGTATGGGCGCTCCGCTTCCGATTGTAGCAGGAGCTATTGTATCAGGCGCATATTTTGGAGATAAGATGTCTCCTCTGTCTGACACAACAAACCTTGCGCCAATCGCAGCAGGCGGCAAGCTGTATGATCATATTCAGCATATGTTCTGGACAACGGGCCCTGGATTTATTATCTGCTGTATCGTATATACGATCGTAGGATTTACATTTGGCGGCGATCTGGCAGCAGCCGGAACACCTGAGAAGGTAACCATTATTTTTGAGACACTTTCACAGATCTTTAAATTTAACCCGCTGATCATTTTTCCTCCGCTTATTGTACTTTATGGATCTATTACAAAGAAACCAACCATTCCGATTATGCTGATCTCCAGTGCGGTAGCAATGTTCAATGCTGTTACATTCCAGAACTTCAGTCTTCAGGACTGCTTTACAGCAGCGATCAGCGGATTTAACCTTGACATGATCAATGTAGCAGGATTTACTACAGAAGGACTGATCGAAGATATCCCCAGACTTCTGCAGCGAGGCGGAATGGTTTCCATGCTGAATACGGTTCTCATCGCATTCTGCGCTTATGGATTTGCGGGAACATTAGCTGTAACAGGTTCTCTGAATATTGTACTGAATAAGCTGATGACTGTTGTTAAGTCTACAGGCGGACTGATCGTATCTACAATTGTTTCCTGTATTACAGCAGTATTTGTAACATCAAACGGCCAGCTGTCTATTCTGATTCCAGGCGAGATGTTCAAAGACACTTACCTGAAAAAAGGACTTGAGCCAAGAAACCTTTCCAGAACTCTGGAAGACTCCGCTACTGTTATTGAGCCTATTACTCCATGGACTGCTGCCGGCGTTTATATGGCAACTACTCTGGGCGTTTCTACCCTGGAATATCTGCCGTGGGCTATCATCTGCTATACTGGCGTAATCTTTGCTGTTATCTGGGGCTTCACCGGAATCGGTATCAAGAAGATTACAAAAGACAGTGAGTATTATGACGAGTACGTGGCTTTAAATAAAGCAGACGGAATTGATGTAGAGTAATTGACAGTCATGAAATAAATGTGCAGACTTAGAAAGGATGCAGGATATGAAGATTAATTTTGATGAATGGAATGAAAGAAGAAATACAAACTGCGGAAAATGGGACACCATGGACAAAAAATACCAAAAAGAGGGAATGCTCCATCTTGGCGTTGCAGACATGGATTTTAAGTCTCCAAGACAGATCATTGACGCGTTTCAAGATATCCTTGACAAAGGAATTTTTGGTTACACAGATCTGAGCGATAAGTTTTATGAAAATATCCAGGACTGGATGAAGAAAAAGCATCAGGCTGAAGTGACAAAAGAAGAGATCGTATTCTGTCCGCGAATTAATGTTTCTTCCAGCATTTGTGTGGATACTCTTACTGAGGAAACGGATGAGGTGATCATCAATACGCCGGCTTATGGACCGCTTTATCAGGCCATTGTAAAAAATAATCGTAAGGTTGTGGAAAGCCCGCTGAAATTTGAGAACGGTCATTACAAAATTGATTTTGCGCATCTTGAATCTGTAATAACAGATAAGACCAAAATGTTTATCCTGTGCAGTCCTCATAATCCTGTTGGAAGAGTGTGGACAAGAGAAGAACTGGAAGAAGTTGGCACATTTTGTAAAAAGCATGATCTGATCTTGTTTGTAGATGAGATTCATGGCGATATTGTTGCAGAGGGAGTTACTTTTACAACAGCGCTTACTTTATCAGATACAGTGAGAGAACGCCTTATTGTTGCTACTTCTCTGACAAAGACATTTAATGTTCCTGGCGTGATCGTGTCTTATATGATGATTCCAAATGAGGAAATCCGAAATCGTATCAGACAGTCTATTGACAGGATCGGTATGCACAACCCTACCATTTTTGCCGTGGCAGCCGTAGAACACGGATATATGGAGTGCGAAGAATGGTATGAGGAAATGCTGGCATATATCAATGAGAACGAAAGATTTACAAGAGCATTTTTTGCAGAGCATTTTCCGGGATTTGAGATTCTTGAGAGAGAGGGAACCTATCTTCTCTGGATCAGCTATGAAAAACTGGGAATCACAGAAGAAGAGCTGGAAAGCTGGTTCCTGAATAAGGCAAATGTATCTGTATACATGGGAAGTGTGTTTGGAGATGCAGGCCGCGGATTTATCCGCCTGAATATCGCCAGCCCAAGAGCCATGCTGAAAGAGGCTTTTGAAAGAATGGCTGCTGTTTATGGAGAATTATCATAAGCAGACATATCAAATATCCTGAATAAAAGATATGAAAAAGACTCCTGTCCAAATGGGCAGGAGTTTTTCTGTTTCCGTAAAGCGGTTGCTTTCAATAAAAAGAAATATTATAATGCTGATATGAAATCCTATATCACTGTGATCAACATTAAAAATCAGGAAGAATGAAACAGGAGCAATTTATGATAAAGAGAAAAACACCTATTCAGAAAGAAGTGCTCCTTCTGAAAAAGCAGGAACAAAGATTTCTGGAACATCGGCAAAAGCAGGGGGACAGCCGGCTGAACCAGTTTCTTGAGGATAAGATTCCAGATAAGCTGCAAGCTACGTTGGAAAAGGCTTTTTTCAGCGCTTTTAAGCTTATTTTTGTAAAAGGAGTTTCTCTTATAGAAAAGACCTATAAGAGGGAAGAGCTGGAAAAGGATTTTAAGATCCATGATTACGCAAACCAGATTAAAAGTGACAGAAAGTCTCTGAAGACAATGAGAAAACAGGCAGGTTCTGTGGGAAAATGGAATACGGCAGCTTCTGGCGCTGCGGGGATCGGCATGGGGCTTATTGGAGTTGGAATCCCGGATATACCTGTATTTACAGGGTTTCTTCTCCGAAGTATTTATCAGATTTCCTTGAAGTATGGATATTCCTATGAGACAGAAGAAGAAAAGAAGTGGATACTTTTGCTGATCCAGGGAGCCACTGCATATGGGGAGGAGCAGCGGCGTAGGGACGAAGCTGTAGATGCCTTTATAGAAAATGAAAGAGTGCTTTTGGGACGATCTCTGGATGAAATCATGGAAGAGACAGCCGGAATCCTTTCCAGGGAGCTGCTTTATATGAAGTTCCTTCAGGGAATACCTATTGTGGGAGTAGTAGGAGGCGCTTTTGACCTGAAATATATGAAAGAGATCACAGCTTATGCAGAGCTGAAATATCGGAAACGATATTACAGGTCCTTTGTATGATATGGTATACTAAACAGACATGTATATTTTAGAGAGAGTTTTCAGATTTCCTTTTTATAATTTGTGGAGAACTGTTGAGAAAGAGAGGGTTTGCCGTGGATAAATGTGAGTACAGGAGAAAAAAGAAAAAGAAGCAGGATCTCCGTACGCTTATATTTGTTTTTGCCATTGTGTTTGTATTTTTTGGACTGGAAGCCCTTGTGGGATGGTTTTCGGGAATTGGCTCCTGGATGGACGAAATGAAAAAGCCTGTGGTAAAGGAGCTTGACCTAAGCGGAATCAACAGTCCTTATGCATCGCTGATCCAGGCTAGAAACGGCAGGGCTGTGGGAGAGATCAATGGGGAGCAAAAGATGTACCCTGCGTCACTGACAAAAATGATGACCTGTCTTGTGGCCATAGAAGAAATCAGAAATCTGAATAAAGAGATTACACTGACCCAGGAGATGTTTGCCGGGCTTTATGAGCAGAACGCAACTCAGGCAGGATTTCAGCCGGGAGAAACGGTGAGAGTCATAGATCTTCTTTATGGCGTCATACTTCCCTCTGGTGCAGAATGCTGTATTGCCCTTGCAGATACCATTGCAGGATCTGAACAGGACTTTGTGGATCTGATGAATAAAAAGGCGGATAAGTTGGGAATGGACGATACTCATTTTATGAATTCTACAGGACTTCATGATCCAGAACATTACAGTACAGCCAGGGATATGGCGGTTCTTTTGGAACAGGGTCTTAAGAACGAAACTTTTCGGGAAATCATAGAAAGCCCCTGGCATTCCACACCGGGAACCAATATTCATCCGGACGGGATCACTTATTACAGCACCATGTTTAAGAATCTTTCGGACCCTTCTGTTACAGGTGGAAAGATCATGGGCGGAAAAACAGGATACACCGGAGAGGCGGGTCATTGCCTGGCAAGTTTTGCAGAGATTGAAGGGGTGGAGTACATTTTTGTGACAGCCGGAGCGGCTGAAGGAACTGCGCCTCATATTACAGATGCAGTGACTGTCTATAATCGTCTGGGAGAGAAGGCTCAGAGTATGAAATGAGAAAGAATTAGATATATGAAAAAAACAGGGAGCGGCATACCGCTCCCTGTTATGCAATTCTTATTAGCCGAAGTATCTTTCAAGAAGACCCTGGAATGCTTTTCCGTGGCGAGCCTCGTCTCTAGCCATCTCATGAACTGTGTCATGGATTGCATCAAGGTTAGCTGCTTTTGCACGTTTAGCAAGATCAAATTTACCTGCTGTAGCGCCGTTCTCTGCTGCAACACGCATCTCAAGATTTTTCTTAGTGCTGTCAGTTACAACTTCGCCAAGAAGCTCTGCGAACTTGGAAGCATGCTCTGCCTCTTCGTAAGCTGCTTTTTCCCAGTAAAGGCCGATCTCTGGATATCCTTCTCTGTGAGCAACTCTAGCCATTGCAAGATACATACCAACTTCAGTGCACTCGCCCTCGAAGTTTGCACGAAGGTCAGCAAGGATGTCTTCGCTAACGCCCTGAGCAACGCCTACAACATGCTCTGCAGCCCATGTCATGCCCTCTGCCTGCTTAGTGAACTTGTCAGCCGGAGCTTTACAAACTGGACATACTTCCGGTGCGTTCTCTCCTTCGTAAACATAACCGCATACACTACATACCCATTTAGCCATAATTTTTATCTCCTTTTCTTAAATTGATTTCTTAATAATAGTAATTGTTACTGTTTTGCTATGTCTATAATCTACCATACTGTTTCTTGAATGTCAAGAGAAATTCTTAATTTTTTTCTTTCTTCATACAATCTTCACACACTCCAAAGAATCTGGCGCTGCAGTCTGTAATCTTGCCGTGAAAATGCTCTCCGGCCCTTGCCATAATATCCTGCATGTTCTCTGTTTCCAGGTCGATTACGCAGCCACAGTCAGTACACATGAAATGGCAGTGGGGTTCTACCCGGCCGTCAAAACGATCTGCACCTCCAAAGCTGGCAAGTTTTTTGATCTCACCCAGATCTGAGAGAAGAGAAAGATTCCGGTACACAGTTCCGAGGCTGATATTAGGATAGATCAGCTTCATATTTTCATATACGGTATCTGCAGTGGGGTGGTCTGTGCGTGTCATCAAAAAATCCTTGATGGATTCGCGCTGTCTGCTGTATTTTAAGGCAGCCATAGGCTCACTCCTTTCTCTTAGTAACAATAATGGTTATTGATATTATATAAAAGCAGAGAACATTTGTCAAGATATTAATTCTTATGGTAACACTTTGTTTCCAAAACCGATTATGATATACTGAAATTCGGACTGAGATAAAAATAAGAATTTCTTAAGAATTTACCCCTTTTATCTTAAGCGCCGCCTGATATTCTTAAGTCAACAAGATCACAGAAAGCAATGTGATCCTGCGCAGTAATTTATTTTTTAGGAGGTACAAAGACGTGGCAGAAATACTGGTTTGTGATGATGACAAGGCTATTGTGGAAGCAATAGAGATCTATCTTTCACAGGAGGGACATCATATTTTAAAGGCTTATGACGGAGAGGAGGCTCTTCGAACTTTGCGGGACAATCCGGTGGATCTGCTGATCATTGATGTGATGATGCCGAAACTTGACGGGATTCGGGCAACTCTCAAGATCAGAGAGGAAAACCCTCTTCCTATTATCATTCTTTCGGCAAAGTCAGAGGATGCAGACAAGATCCTGGGGCTGAATGTGGGAGCGGACGATTATGTGACAAAACCCTTTAATCCTCTGGAGCTGGTGGCAAGGGTCAGATCCCAGCTTCGAAGATACACTCAGCTTGGGGCGGCATCCCGCAAAAAAGAAAATGTATACGAAACAGGCGGTTTATCTATGGATGACGACCGTAAGGAAGTACGGGTGGACGGCGAACTGGTAAAGCTGACTCCCATTGAATACAGGATTCTTCTGTTTCTGGTAAAAAATAAGGGAAGAGTATTTTCCATTAATCAGATTTATGAGAATATCTGGAATGAGGAAGCTATTGCGGCTGATAATACCGTAGCAGTCCATATCCGCCATATCAGAGAAAAGATCGAGATCAATCCCAAGGAGCCAAGATACCTGAAAGTAGTATGGGGACTGGGATATAAGGTGGAAAAGATTTAAAAAGAGATCAGGCGCATGGAAAGGGGTAGAGATTATGAAGAAAAAATGGTATAGAAACAGTATGGTAAAGACTGTTGCGGCAGTTGTGGGGATTGCTTCCCTTACAGCGGCAGCAGCAGGCGGCACAGCGGCAGCAGGCATAATGAGTATGGGAATACAGCCCTTTGATTCTAAAAATTATCTGGAATCAAGAAGCTTTGAAAGCAGCATGTATAATAATACTTATGAGGTGATGCACGCTCTGTCAAAAAAAGAATTTCTGAACGCAGATAAAGGCGACGGAGTAATTGACCTTGGAGAAATTCTTGAAAAAAAGGAGCTTACCTATACAGATACAACAGGGCTGGCCTATAAGATTGAAGATCTTAAAGAGTGGTCGGCTATGGAGGACTGGAACAGGACTACAGAAGATATTCTTATTTGTGTAAAACCGGACGGCAGCCTGGAATATATGTACTATGAAGATTTTGAAAAAAAAGTGCAGGATAAAGAACTGAGTTTTCTTATAGATTCAGGGAGCTATTCGGATTATGACGATAATGTGGAGTATGCGGCAGATGTTCAGGCTCTGGAGCCAGAAAGTTCAGATTTTAAAACAGCAGACGAGGCATCTACACAGGGAATACTGGCATGTTTGGAAAACCATGATTATTACAGCGGAGAATATTATGGCGAAGAAAGATATTATTTAGACAGTAATATTGGAATCTTAAATTCCGGCGCTCTGGGCGTGGTAGATCCAGAGGGCGAAATGGTTTACAAAAATGTGCTTAATGAAGAGTCCAGCAATCAGATAGCAGAAGCCTTTGCCCCGGTTGGAGCAGACAGCATTCTGGATGTTGTAAATAAGGAGCCTGCATGGGCGGGAAAACTGGACAACGCCTTTATGGCTCTGAACGACACATTGTATCAGGTGACAGAGAGCCGTACATCCCAGAATATGCTGGATAAGTATTATACAGAAGGAAAAGGCAACCTCAGTTATATTGTTGTCAGAGATCCGGGCAAAGCAAAAGAAAATATAGAGTCAAATGTAGATACCAAGGATTATGAAAAAACAATCAAAGATCTGGAAGCAGGAGAAGATCCCTATGTGGTTCTTTATTCAGAGCCAGGCTCTGACAAGACAAACATGAAGCTTGCAGGAGAAAAAAATTCTTCTTCCATGCAGCATCTGGCAGAAAATCTCACAGGCGCCGTTGGGCTGTCTACCTGGCGTCACATGGTAGAGAATGTAGCGTTTGACGATGAAGACGTAGATTATGTCTGCGCCGTATGGGTGGATAAAAACCTTCCGGTACAGGATCTTATGGCAGAGGACTCCCAGAATTTTAAAAATTATTCTGCATGGCTGACACCGTCTATGACTGTTTTTGCAGCAGGCGTGATCCTGTTTTTGATCTGTTTTGTGATTCTGACCGCAGGAGCAGGACGGAACAACAGCGAAGAGGAAGTGCAGCTGAATTTCTTTGACCGTTGGTATACAGAGGTCGGGGCATGTGCAGTGGCCGGTCTGTGGGTAGTTCCAGTGACAGGGCTTTTTGCACTGGGAATCAATATAGATTCTATAGATAAGCTGAAATATCTTGTATATCTTGCCGCGGCGCTGGGACTTTGGACAGCAGTTATGTTCTTTGCCGGATGGTTAAGCCTGGTACGCCGGATCAAGGCTGGAACCTTCTGGAAAAATTCTATTGTGAGAAAACTGTGGAGGCTTCTGGTAAGAATCTGCCGTAAGATTTTTAGACTGTGCAGAAACGCCATAGAATTTTTTTCAGAAAATACAGCAAGCCGGGTTAAAATGGCTCTGATCTTCACTGGTTTCTGTTTCCTGCAGTTTCTGCTTTGTGCAATTACATTTGCAGGAGGCGCGGCGGCAATTATCCTGCTTGGCGCAATAGACCTTCTGGGACTGATCTATTATCTGAAAAAAGCCAGAGGACGTGAACTGATCCTTGACGGACTGAAACGCATTACAGAGGGCGAGCTTCAGTATAAGATTCCGCTTGATAAGCTGACAGGAGAACAGAGGAGGATGGCGGATCTGATCAACCGGATCGGCCAGGGACTGGATGCGGCAGTAGAAAACAGCCTGAAAAATGAAAGAATGAAAACAGAACTGATTACCAATGTTTCCCATGATATTAAAACGCCTCTTACTTCTATTATCAATTATGTAGATCTTTTAAAAAGGGAAAATCCCCAGGACCCCAAGATCCAGGGATATCTGAATATTCTTGAGGAGAAGTCTCAGAGATTGAAAACTCTGACTGAGGACGTTGTAGAGGCTTCCAAGGCAAGCACAGGAAATATTTCTCTGGAAATGGCAGACTTAAATTTTGTGGAGCTGGTTCAGCAGGTAATTGGAGAATTTGAGGAGCGTTTCCAGGAAAGAAATCTTTCCATTATGGTTCATTTTGACCAGGAAGAAGCAATTATATGCGCAGACGGAAGAAGGCTGTGGAGAGTTCTGGAAAATGTTTTTGGAAACGTATCAAAATATGCCATGGAAAATACCAGAGTTTATGCAGAGATTAAGGTAAACCGTAAAAAAGTATTTTTCTCTCTTAAAAATATTTCTGCACAGCCCTTAAATATTTCCGCAGACGAACTGACGGAAAGGTTTATCCGAGGCGACGTATCCAGAAATACAGAAGGAAGCGGACTGGGACTTTCCATTGCCAAAAGTCTTACAGAGCTTCAGGGCGGAGAATTTAAGCTGTATCTGGACGGAGATCTCTTTAAGGTGACAATCGTATTTGCAGTAAAAGAAAAGAATACAGAAGAACCGGAAAATAAATAAGTATCAGAAAAACCTCCCGAAAAGACTTTACCTGTGGGTATTGTCTCTTTGGGAGGTTTTTTGATCCTCATAGTAAAAGCAGGAAGCTGTATTTAGCTGTTTTTATCTGCGCCAATGATCTTCTGGCAGAACTTTTCTGACCAGGGCATAAAAAACTGGGCTACAGGGCCAACAAGAAAGGCGCAGATAATTGTTCCAAGACCAAAGGTTCCTCCAAGGAGGAAGCCTATCAGGACAAAGGAACAGTCGGTCAGAATACGGATAATGCCAAAAGGTTTCTTTGTTTTATCGCTGATAACAATGGCAACCAGGTCGTTAGGGCCGGTTCCGGCTTCTGATTTGATCACAATGGTCATTCCCAGGGCAAGGATCACACATCCGGCAACCAGTACAAAGATACGGACTGCCATAGAAAGAGAGCTGTTAATGTAATCGCCCAGAAGAAGAGTGAACATATCAATAATGGGGCCGCCCAGGAACATGCAGATCACAGTTCCGATGCGTATGTAGGTCCGGTAAATAAAAAGCAGGACAAGAATGATCAGGAAGCAGATCATCATATGGGTTCTTCCATGAGTCCAGTGAAGAGCCTCCGGCCATGGAACCCGGCGGAAGATTCCCTGAACCAGCACATTGAAGGGATCAGTTCCCAGATTAGCCTGGATAAAAAAGGTAACGCCCAGATGGGCTACAGCCAGTCCGAAGACCAACAGAATAACTTGTTTGAGTTTCTGGATTGGTGTCATAATAGTGGATTCCTTTTGTTTTCTTTTTATTTTATCATAGAAAAATTGGAATGTAAAAGAGAAAAACGTAACTGTTCACAGGT
>NZ_CALFLA010000107.1 GCF_937880195.1 uncultured Blautia sp. | reverse complement strand
TGAACCAAATCCTGACGCAAGGTAAACTCTTCTTACATCTAACTTCCTTTTTGTTTCACAACAAAAAAACCAGGAGCGCTGTCAAAAGCGCTCCCGGCCTTGTTAAATTCTATTAAAGTAATAGAATCCATCCACTAAATCATGTGAATTTATCGTTATTGCCTGGTCCTGTATTTCTCAGGCTTTGTCAATGGAGCCGAAAAGTTCCATTTTTTCTTTTACAGTAGCCTTGATTGCTTCAAAGCCCGGTGCAAGAAGTTTACGCGGGTCATATCCTTTGCCCTGCTGATCCTTACCAGCCTCAATATACTCACGTGTAGCCTCTGCGAAGGAAAGCTGGCACTCTGTGTTTACATTGATCTTGGAAACGCCAAGGTCGATTGCCTTTTTGATCATGTCAGCCGGGATTCCTGTGCCGCCGTGAAGTACAAGAGGCATATCTCCTGTAAGCTGCTGGATAGCGTCCAGAGTCTCAAAGCTTAATCCAGCCCAGTTTTCTGGATATTTGCCGTGGATATTTCCGATACCTGCTGCAAGGAAATCAATACCAAGGTCTGCGATCATCTTGCATTCCTTAGGATCTGCACACTCGCCCATACCTACAACGCCGTCTTCCTCGCCGCCGATGGAACCAACCTCTGCCTCCAGAGACATTCCATGATCTGCAACGATCTTAACCAGTTCTTTTGTCTTAGCAACGTTCTCGTCGATAGGATAATGAGAACCGTCAAACATAATGGAAGTAAAGCCTGCCTCTACGCATTTCAGGCATCCTTCATAGCTGCCGTGATCCAGATGGAGAGCAACCGGAACTGTGATGTTCAGTTCTTCGATCATTCCCTTTACCATACCTACAACAGTTTTATAGCCAGCCATGTATTTGCCTGCACCTTCGGAAACACCCAGGATTACCGGAGAATTGTTTTCCTGCGCGGTCAGCAGGATAGCCTTTGTCCACTCAAGGTTATTGATGTTAAACTGTCCTACTGCATAATGACCTGCTTTAGCTTTTTTCAGCATTTCTGATGCGTTTACTAACATGATAAATTCCTCCTAATCTTTCACGGGGATAAGCTACCCACCTTCCCCAAATATACTTTTAGTTTACCAGATTCCGCCGGATTCGTCTACTGTTTTGTTTGTTTTTTCACGATCCTGTTCCTCTGTGATATTCTCTGGTAAGATTCTCCAGAAGATTGTCGGCCTGTCCCTGTTCCACAAAAGGCTTTTTCTTCATGTCAAAATTTTTAAGTATGCTTTCTATTTCTTCCAGAATCTCTTCTCCCGCACCCAGATCCCTGGCAAAGGCTTCGTATTCCTCTCTGCTTCTCACACTGTGCGCAGCCAGAAGAAGGGTTCTAAGGGCCGTCTGGCTTTTTCCTGCTTCATAGGCCTTCTGAAAACATTCCAGGGCTTTTTCCATCAGGAAAAGATAGCTGTAGGCGCATCCCAGATTATGCCAGATACTTTCCGTAAGCCCTTCCCGGTATTCCTCCAAATCTTCTGTTTCCAGCAGTTTTTGGTAGACCTGAATCGCATGGACATACATGCCGTTTGCCATTAAAGTATCTCCTTTTTGCTTTTCTCGAACCGGAAGAGATTCTCTGTCCAGCTTTTGGAGTTTTCCGTTAAGCGCCTTAAGTTCCTCATAAGTAAGGTAATTGATTTCTTTAAAAATCGGATAAAGCACATCCTCGGCGCTGCAAAACTTGCCAAGTCCCATTCTCAGCTTATAGGCCAGCTTTGGAAGTTTCAGTTCCTCCTGGATCCAACTGCAGAGCCCCTCGTTGATGATCGTTTCATCCACCAGATAAAGATTATGAAAAAGATAATAGCACAGTTCTTCCAGGGTATAAATGTTTGTGCTGATATTCTCTATAAAATACGGTCTGTCTGCTTTTTTGGTCTGGCATAAAATATATCCGCTCAAATCTTTCCCTCCTTTACCACTGTACGATTTCCTCCCAAACCTTTCCCGTAGACGGGAACATTTCTCCAAACCCCAGATCCTTTACTGTGATCCGGCATTCCTTCCGTGAAATATACTGAAGACTTACAGAAAGCCTTGTGGTCTTATTAGGCCGCTTCGGAAGATCGGGGAGGTTCATGGACATCCTCTTTTTTTCTGTTTCTCCCATTGTGCCTACTACAAATACAAGTTCCTCCGTATGATCCAGGATCAGTTCGCAGGACGCCTTGCTTTCATACCAGTTGTTTCCCGCCTCCAGAAGGGGATAATAAGCCGGAGCTCCCATAACCCGCATATTCATGCCCACGTCTTTTACAACCAGGGAGCTTCCAAGATAACGGTATCCCTTCAGTCTCCGGTTGATCAGCTTTTCAGCTCCGGCGCCGCAGGCTCCGGCTGCAAAAAGGTTATTCCCATAAAAGACCTTGCGCTTCTGATAGCAGAGAAGCTTAACGGATTTTACAGCCCATTCCTGGTCAAATCCTTCTCCGTTCATCTGGATGCTGGAATAAAGATCTGTTCCCAGAGTATCTTTTACAAATTTATAAAAATCTTCGTCTCTTTCTTCAGAAGGCTCCCGAAGGACTGTCTCCACAGGGTTTTCAAGGCGCACAAGCACAGGCTTTGTTCCTGTGCTCATTACCAGCTTCCTGAAAGAAACCTTATTATTGTCAAAACTGTACCATCCCACGCTGCGGTTCCAAGTTTCTACCTTTTGGGTCAGCACATAATAATAAAAACTTTCTTCATAATCCAGAAGACTGAAGCTATCTTCCGAAAGCCCCAGAAACGCGCAGGCCTTTTGTAGATTAGCCACCTGTACAGAATCCATGGTTTCCATGGCAACAGTCAGGCATTTTATATTTTTTTCTATCTGGGCAACTCCCAGAAATTTCAACATTCCTTCAAGAAAATATCCCAGAAGCTCCCAGGGTTCTTTTTCCTCTTCTGCAACCTGGATTTTTTCTGTTGAAGCAGATATCCCATAAAGGTCATCCAGAAGAAATCCTCCTTTTTCCCTTGCAAAATATTCTGCCTCCAGACCAATACAGTAATCTCCCTGCCCGGAACGTCTGCACAGACAGGTGGGCGTTTCAAAAAGACTGCTTCCCACTTTTACAGGAAGAGAACGGGCTTCTTCAGCCTTTCGGTCATAATAGCAGATCTGCGAATATTTTTTTCCAAAATCAATACCAATAATCAAATCCCGTGTTTCGTTCATTTTTCCTGTTCCTCTTCTATGGTAAACATTTCCTTTACATATTGTTCCTGTCTGAGATATCTTATCAGTCCCTCCGTTACCTCACTGGATTTTTCCAGCCTTCTTGCCGAAAGGATCTGGTTCAGAAGCTGGTACTTGCTTCCCGGCGCTCCCTCCACCTTTTTCATAGTCACAGTGCGTTCCGCCGATTCCTTTGACTGTCCGTTTCTGTCGATCCTGAAATAATAATGAAGAGTTTCTCCGTAAAACAGGGTAAAGTTTTTTGTAAAGATACCCTGATAAACCTCTCTTAAAGGCTCGCTTTTATACTCCCGTACTCCCCCAAGACCTGCATCCAGCGCATAATAAAGAGTTACCCGCGCATCTGGATGGGCGTGACACTCTACAAAAGTCTTGTCGTCCATCTGCCAGGGGCTTAAAATCTTCGGATCCAGCCTTCGAAAAAATCCAAAGGCCATATTTTCTTTTGCGCACTCCTCCACAAGAGTCTCCATCATTTTTTTATGCTCTTCATCCGGTTCTTTTTCTTTGGAAAGCTCCTGCAAAAGAGCAAGACGGCACACCTTGTCCACAGGCCAGTGATTCCGATACGCATATTCCAGACGCTCCCGGATAAACCCTGTCATGGGATATTCCTTTACAAAAATACCATAAGCCACCTGGGTAAGATATGCTCCGATCATACGCTCTCTTCCAGATTGTTTTACATAGGCCTCCAGAACCGCCTCTCCTTCTTTGCGGTAATCTGAAGTAAACATGAGAAGAGAAAGAATCCTTTCTTCCAATTCATAAGTATCCATCTCAAAACCGCGGGCGCTTTTCCACAAGGAAAGAAGCTCCTCCACAGGACCAAAACGGTACAGCATCAGATAGTGAAGAATCACCTCGTCATATTTCCCCTGTCTGTATACCTCAGAGGCAAGAGCCAGCAGTTCCTCATCCTCTGCCATATCCGCTTTCAATATCATACGGCTTGTGAGTTTAAGAAGACTGCCAAGTTCAAGCCCCTCATATCCATATTCCTCTACCAAAGCCATAGCCTGCCGGAACATACGTCTGGAGATCAGCACCCTTAAAAGTCCCGGACAGTCTACAGCCGCATATTTCCTGTAGTCCATTGTCTGAAGATACTGATCCAGATCTTCTCCCTGAACATGCTCTTCATAATAGTCAAGGAGTCTTTTATAAATGCTGTTTCTATATTCCTCTGTACATGCCGGGCATTCTGCCAGACGTTGAAAATATTCCAGGTTTTCCCGGTTCATTTCTTCTTGTTCACAATAATGAAGGAGAAGCCCCGGTTCCTCTGACTGAAGTTTCAAAAAATTGGTAAGAGCGCTGCTTTCATCATTCAGCTTTTTGAGATTATAGTGAACTGTGGAAACATAACGTCTCTGCTTATCATCCTGAAACAGTATCACAGCATCCTCTGTATAAATCCTTGGATATGCCACGCCCTGTACGCAGGGGTATACCTCTTCCTGTTCAAACTGGCTGTGGCGGACAATCACCTGACGGATCTTTTTGTCGTCGCAGTAAAGACGGCAGGTAAAAAGTTGACGGGCAGCCGTCTCCGCTTCTTTATGGTTCTTTGGCTCAAAAAGAAACTCCTGGTAAAGAGCAGCATAATTTTCATCCATATGCCCTTCTTGGATCTTTCTTTTTGCAAACCGTTCCATGGCGTCTTTGTAGCTCTCATAGATCAGAGGCTCTTTTTCTTTATGGGCGATCACACTTGCATAAACAAAAGCCTTGCGGTTATCTCCCAAAGTGTTGTCATTATAATTAAAATACATCAAAAGCGGCTTGGGAAGCTCTTTTTGATATGTAATATCCATGGTTTCCACATAATATTCATATAATCTTGTAAGACGAAGCCCCTGCTGCACTGCAAGAGAAAACCATCGGAAATATTCCTGTTTCCTGGGATTCCCCTTCATGATATATTTACATACTGCCTCCAGCACGTCGCTGGAAGGAAATTTCTCATAGCCAGCCACCAGCGCCCTGTAAAGACTTCCATGGAAGTTTTTTTCATAGCCGGATAAATAGGCAAGGCGCATAACAAGCTCCTCAGTAAGAAGCCCTCTTCTTCCGGCATAACAGAACACCTGTATCCAGAAGGGACTGAGTCTGTGAAAAAGGCTGATATCTCTGCTGATCCACTTCCAGGCTTCCATATAGAGAAGAGGACTGCGGCAGCCTCGTTCAAACTGCTCTTCCATCATAAAAATACCTTCTGACGGCAGCTTCTTATAGCCGCCGTCCATCTGAAGCAACAGCCACAAAAGCTGAAAGCTGTCTGATTTCTGCATATGGAAATTCTGGATCCTCCACACAGCCTGGCCTTTGTCCTTATAAAGTCCTGTCAGCGTACAAAGATAAAGATAAACGCCTGCAAGTTCCAGTTCTTCTCTGGAAAATTCTTTGTCTCCATATTTTTTGAGAATATCTATGGCTTCCTCATCTCTGCCCTCCAGATGACATAGGTATGCCTCAAACATCTGATATTCCGGGTAATCGCAGCCTGAGGTGCGAAGCTGGTTCAAATGAAAATGAGAGCTTCCCGCCCAGGTATTAAAGTCCATTTTGCCTTCTCTGTATTCCATGTAGTCTTTTACAAGAGAAAGGCGGCGGCGTTTTTCCTCTGAGCGAACGTCCACTCTTACCGGAGTTCCCTTAGAAGCTATCACTTCAAAAACAAGCTTCTGGTAAGGACTTCTTACTACAATACAGCCAACCTGTCTGCCTTCCTTCAGTTTATCTGCACGGATCACATATTCTACTCTGCAGGTACTTCCAATAAATTCTTCCTGAGTAATCACATGGCGTTCCAACTCAATAAAATCTCCTGAGGCAGAAATATCCAGGCGTAAATGTCCCCATCCGCTTCTTTGGATGTCAAAAGATTCCTGCACAGATTCTCCTATCTCATATGCTTCATGACAAAGCGTCTTTAAAGAAATCGTTACAGGTTCCTTCTCCTTCAGTCCTATAAAAAATTCCTCCACATGCTGGTAAGTAACCGGCTGTCTGGAAAGCCCTAAATAAAGAGCTTTCTGTTTCTTATCCGCCCCTTCCATAACTGAGGAAAAACATTTATCTGTAAAAAGGCGATACGCCTCCCTGAAATCTTTTTTTGCAATTTCCCGGAAGGTTTCCATATTTTTTAATTCTCCTGACGCTGTCTGAAACCTGTCCTTCTGCGCCCGGATCTCAAAGGGGATCTTGTATTCCCCAACGCTTGTTGTCACACAGAGCCAGCCCTGACAGATATCTCCAGGCTTCATACCCACTCCGTCCGCCCCATAGGGAATACATACGGTTGTCCCTGAAAAACGGCTGTTTCCCGTCACCAGTCTCCGGTTGGATGAAGTCACGTAGCCCTGGATCTTCTCGTTATCCTCTGTTCCCAGATAAAGCTCTCCCCGGACTGTTTTTCCGGCTTCCAGAGAAATTTCCAGTCTCTCCTGGGAAAAGAGAAGAGGCGGCTCCTCATATCTGAATTTTCCGCTAAGTAATTGTTCTATTTTTTTCTTCAATATGGTTCACCTTTTGTCCTTTATCTTATGGCTTCACAATTTTATTACCCTATTATACACCACTATGGAAACAGGCGCAAGAAAGTATACACTCTCCTGCGCCTGACCTGCAAAGAACAGACGGACATTTTGGTTTCTTTTTATTGGAAAAGCACGAAAAGCCTGTCCCGGACATAAGCTATAAAGAAATCCCCTTTGAGGTGAAGACTTGAAGACATTTTTAAAACCTTTGACATCAGCCGAGGAAAAATATTATCTTCAACGCTGCCGGGAGGGAGATTTGGAAGCAAAAAATATTCTGATAGAGCGCAATCTCCGGCTGGTAGCCCATGTGGTAAAAAAATACCAGGGCTCTGACGAAGACCTGGATGATCTGATTTCCATTGGAACCATCGGACTGATCAAAGCAGTTTCCACCTTTGACACAAAAAAATCCGCCCGTCTTTCCACCTATGCCGCCCGCTGTATCGAAAATGAGCTTTTGATGATGCTCCGCTCCAAAAAGAAACGATCCCGTGAAGTTTCCCTGTACGAACCCATTGGCACTGACAGAGAAGGAAATGAAATCAATCTTCTTGATATTATGGAAAGTCCTCCGGTAGACATTGTGGAAGAATTTGCCACAAAACAGGAGATCAAAAAACTTCTGGCCGGACTGAAGACGGCTCTCACACCCAAAGAATATCAAGTGATCTGCCTGCGATACGGATTATTCGGCATTCCCCAGGAAACCCAGAAAACAGTTGCCGGGCAGCTTCATATCAGTCGGTCCTACGTTTCACGCATTGAGAAAAACGCCCTTTTGAAACTCCGTTCTCTTTTTGACGACGCCTAGCTTCTCTGGCCTCTTTAGAAGCAGGCTCCTTCTCCTTCTGAGATAAAAAAACCAGCAGGTACACAAATCACTCTGGACTTGTCCGCCTGCTGGAATCAGCGTTCTTATTCTTCTGCGCGCCTTAGAAGATCGTATTGGTCTATTCTTACTCCCAGATCCACAGCCAGCTTCTGCTGCGGATGAGGAGCGCTTTCTACAGAATTTCCCTCTTCATCATAAATCGCTCTGACAGTGGCCTGGATATTCTGGCCGTCCGGCTTCATGATCTCTATGGTTTCTCCCACTGTAAACTTATTTCTCTGGGTAATGTGGGCAAATCCCTTTTCATCCACAGATTCCGCATATCCCAGGTAAGTATATTCCTTCACATAGGTATTGCTGTCATATATCTGCGTGGTTTCATCCGGCTTTCCGTAGAAAAATCCTGTTGTAAACTGGCGGTAGGTGCAGTTGGAGATCTGCTCCTTATACCATTCCATGTTTGCATGATATTTTTCCGGCGATTCCATGTAATCGTCAATGGCCTTCCTGTATGTTCTGGCTACTGTTGCCACATAGAGAGCAGTCTTCATCCTTCCCTCGATCTTAAGACTGTCGATCCCACAGGTAAGAATATCGTCCATATGCTCGATCATACAGAGATCCTTGGAGTTAAAAATATAGGTTCCTCTCTCATTTTCAAAGACAGGCATATATTCTCCCGGTCTTTTTTCTTCCACTATGGAATATTTCCAGCGGCAGGGGTGGGTACATGCGCCCCGGTTTGCGTCTCTTCCCACAAGATAATTGCTGAGAAGACACCGTCCAGAATAGGAAATACACATAGCTCCATGGACAAATGTTTCAATTTCCATATCTTCAGGAATGTGGGCTCTGATCTCCCTGATTTCCTCCAGGGAAAGTTCTCTTGCAGTCACCACTCTCTTTGCGCCAAGGTTATACCAGAAACGGTAGGTTTCGTAATTGGTATTATTGGCCTGGGTACTGATGTGGCGTTCAATTTCCGGGCATATCTCCCCGGCATAAGTAAAAATACCCGGGTCCGCAATGATCAGAGCGTCCGGCTTCAATTCCTTTAATTCCTTAAGATATTCTTTTACCCCTTCCAGGTCCTCATTATGAGCCAGAATATTTACAGTTACATAAACCTTTACCCCATGCTCATGAGCAAAAGCGATTCCCTCTGCCATATCCTCATGAGAAAAGTTTTTTGCCTTAGCTCTCAATCCAAAGGCTTCTCCTCCGATATATACGGCGTCCGCGCCAAAAATAACAGCGATCTTCAGCACTTCCAGGCTGCTGGCCGGAACCAGTAATTCTATTTTTCTCATATTTTCTCCTTACTGTCTGATGTTCCTTTGTATCACGGTTTCTTTACACTGAGGGCAGCGCCGTCGCCCAATGGCAGGATGCTGGTTATAAGACGCTGGTCATGCTTCAGTGTATACAGATAGTCTCTCATTCTTTTATAAATAGTCCGGTTTCTCCGTTCTACCAGATAATGGGATTCTATCAGCTCCCCTTCCTGGAGAACATTGTCTGAAAGAAGAATCCCTTCCGGTTCCAGAAGGCGGATCACATCCTCTAGCCAATGAATATACTGTCCTTTTGCTGCATCCATAAAAATCAGGTCATAGCTTCCCTTCAACTCCTTCAGGATCTGTCCTGCATCCCCTTCCAGAAAAGTGACCTTTTCCCACTGCCCTGCTTTTTGGAAATTCTCTTTTGCAATGGGAATCCTTTTTTCATAATTCTCTATAGTTGTGATCTGAAGATCAGCCCTTCCATATTCGCACATAAGAAGTGTGGAGAAGCCTACGGCTGTCCCCACCTCCAGAATACGCTTTGGCTGTTTTATTGCCAGAAGCACCTTTATAAAGCTCTGCATTTCCCTGCGGATGATCGGTACTCCTTTGGAGAGCGCCTCCTTTTCCAGTTCTTCCAGAAAAGGAGTATTTCCCATATCCAGAGAATTGATATACGTTCTCATTCTCTCCTCTACGATCATGAATCTGCCCCTTCCTGTTCCGCATCTCCTGAAAGGATGGCCATGATCCTGGACGGCTCATAGGCTGTGCTCAGAAGATAGGTTCCCGGTTTCATCTGACCTTTATAGTTGGAAAATTTTTCCTGAACCCAGAATACCTTTGCATCCTCAACAAGTCCCTTGCTCTCCAGGGTCTTTGCGATATCATACACAGAATCGTCTTCTTTGACAACTACAGTGATCTCCTGTCCCTCTCCAGGACTCATGGGCTGCTGGTTAAAAATATCATGTCCAAACTGATACGAGGTTCTTCCGATCCAAATGACCAGAACAACCAAACAGACATACAGCGCAATCTTAAAAGCGCCTCCTGCAACAAAGACTCCTGCCTTTCCTATTTGGTTCCTTGTGTCTCCCATGTTATCCTCCTTACTGTCCGCCCTATCCAAGCGGTGGAATATCCATTTCTATGCCTTCTGTCAACATCCTGCAAATCCTCTGCATCATCCTGCACAGGGCAAGCTCCGCATCCAGATACGCGTTTACCTGAGGATTTCTCCGAAGCTCTGCCGATTCCCTGGAAAGCTTATCTGCAAGCTGAAACATCCGTCCTCTGTCCTCTTCGTTCTGAAGGCGGAAATTTTCAGATCGAAACTGGCGTACTCTTTGCGCCAGCTCCTGGTTCTGGTTCAGTATCTGTTCCTGAAGCCGGTATTCCTTGTATACGCTGCTTTTTTTTACAGACTGGATCAGCATGTGAATGTTCCGGTTAATGGTTTCCATAGATCAGGCCTCCATAATGATAGGCAGGATCATAGGTCTTCTCTTCGTTCTCTTCCAGAGATAATCGCCTACCGCATCCTTAACTACCAGTTTGATCTTGCCCCAGTCTGTAATATTTCTGTCCATGCAGGATTCTAACGCCTGTTCCACCACTTCTCTTGCATGATCCATAAGATCTTCGGATTCCCGTACGTACACAAATCCTCTGGAAACAATATCCGGTCCTGCAAGAACCACGTTGCTGTGACGTTCCAGCGTCATAACAACGATCATGATTCCATCCTCAGCAAGATGCTGTCTGTCACGGAGAACAATATTTCCAACGTCTCCCACTCCAAGGCCGTCTACAAGGATCGCTCCAGTCTGTACGCTTCCTGTTATCTGGGCGCTGTTTTCATCCAGTTCCAAAACGTTTCCTGAAGCAAGGATAAAAATGTTTTCTTTTGGTATTCCCAATTCCTCTGCAATATGTTTCTGCGCTGTCAGATGGCGATATTCACCGTGAACCGGAACAGCATATTTCGGACGTACCAGAGAATAGATCAGTTTGATTTCTTCCTGGCAGGCATGTCCTGATACATGTGCATCCTGGAAAATAACTTTTGCGCCCTTCATGTACAGCTCATTGATCACCTTGGAAACAGCTTTTTCATTGCCAGGGATAGGGTTGGAGCTGAAAATGATCGTATCATTTGGTTTGATCGTAATTTTTTTGTGGATATTGGCAGCCATTCTTGAAAGAGCAGCCATGGATTCTCCCTGGCTTCCTGTAGTGATCAGAACCACCTTGTCGTCCGGGTAATCCTTCACCTGGTCGATCTCGATCAGAGTATTTTCGGGAATGCGCAGATATCCCAGTTCGGAAGCAGTGGAAATTACATTAACCATGCTTCGGCCTTCCACAGCTACCTTACGGCCAAAACGGTAGGCTGTATTGATGATCTGCTGCACACGGTCTACATTAGAAGCAAAGGTGGCAATAATGATCCTGCTGGAATGGTACTCGTTAAACAGGTTGTCAAACACTCTTCCTACGGTACGCTCCGACATGGTAAAGCCTGGACGTTCCGCATTGGTACTGTCGCACATCAGGGCAAGCACACCTTTTTTGCCGATCTCAGCAAAACGCTGAAGGTCAATGGCGTCTCCAAACACCGGCGTATAATCTACCTTAAAGTCTCCTGTGTGAACAACAATTCCTGCCGGAGAATAAATTGCAAGAGCAGATGCATCCTGAATACTATGGTTTGTCTTAATAAATTCAATAGAGAAATCTCCCAGGTTGATCACCTGGCCATGCTTCACCTCTTTCAGTCTGGTAGAACGCATGAGATTGTGTTCTTTCAGCTTATTGGTAATAAGCCCCAGGGTCAGCTTGGTAGAATAAATGGGTACGTTTACTTCCTTCAATACATAAGGAAGGGCGCCAATATGATCCTCGTGGCCATGAGTGATCACAAATCCCTTCACTTTGGAAATATTTTCTTTTAAATAGGTGACGTCCGGAATTACAAGGTCGATTCCCAGCATGTCGTCTTCTGGAAAAGAAAGTCCGCAGTCTACTACAACAATACTTTCTCCGTACTCGAAGGCTGTGATATTCATTCCGATCTGTTCCAGACCTCCCAACGGAATAATCTTAAGCCGCTCTGAGTTTCTTCTTCCTCTTCTGTTCTGCTTCTGAAAACCTCTGCCCGGAGTTTTGTTTATTGTATTCTTAACTGTATTTTTAACAGTATTTTTCGATGTATTTTTGAAAACAGGCTTCTGCTGTTTTTCCTGATTTTTATTGTTCTGTCTGGTCTGTGATTTATATTTATTGTTTTTCTGTCTTGTTACCTGTTTTTTAGTATGATTATACTCGGAATTTCTGTAGTATCCATTTCTTCGTTTTTGATTATCGCTGTTGTATTCGTTTTTTGCGTTATCTTTATTATTATGATTATCGTTCAAGCAATGCACCTCCATTATCTTGTGCCATTTATGCGTAATTTCATTACGGTTTCCCCTGCCCTTAAAAATTATACGCAGAGTTCTTATTTTTGCACCAAAACTCAGGAATGCCTTTTTCAGACATTCCTTTTCTTTTTTGTTTCTCTCAAAAAGCCAAAATCTCCTCCGGCTTTACATTTCCAAATCCACGTCGTCCAGCATCTGCTCAAAAACCTTATAAACTGCCTGCAGTTCTTCTTCGTCCTCAACCATTTCATAGCAGGCTTCCGGGCTGTCGTCAGAAGAAGTGTCTTTTAAAATATAGGCAGATGCTTCGTCCTCCTGGGAATCTGATACCAAAAGATAGGATTCTCCTCCTATCATGGTCTGTTCCTCTACATAAAATTCCTCTGTCGTCCCATCTGGGGCCTGAAATCTGATTTTTTCCATTTTACTTTCCTTATCTGTTTGCCAGTGCGTCCAGATATCCCTGCAGGATCAATACTGCTGCAAGAGAATCCAGATGCTCCTTTCTGTCTTCACGGCGCACTCCGCCCTCCATCAGGACCCGGTTTGCCTCCATTGTTGTCAGACGCTCATCCCACATCTCAACAGGCAGCCCCGTCCTTCTCTCTAGCATATCCTTAAACTCCAGAGATTTTTCTGCCCTTTCTCCAAGCGTATTGTTCATATTTTTGGGAAGTCCTACGACAATTTTTTCCACGCCGTACTGCTTTACCAGCTCCTCAATGCGGGCCAGTGTCTTGCGAAGCTTATTCTCCTGCTTACGCCAGATAGTTTCTACTCTCTGTGCAGTCAGTCCCAGTGGATCGCTGACTGCCACGCCTACGGTCTTTGACCCATAATCCAATCCCAGAATACGCATATCAGCGCTCCCAGGAACGATTCTTAATGTACTCGTTAAGAAGCTCCTCTACCAGCTCGTCTCTCTCAACCTTCATGATCATGCTTCTGGCTCCCTTATGGCTGGTGATATAAGTGGGATCACCGGACATAATATAGCCTACGATCTGGTTTACCGGGTTGTAGCCCTTTTCATCCATTGCGTTGTACACCAGATCCAGAACCTCCTTTACCTCAAGCTCCTGGTCTGGTCTTGTCCTGAAATACTGTGTATTTCCTAAATTGTTTTCTGCCATTTTTTCTCACGTCCTTACTATTATTTCTTTTCTATTATAGTTTAATTTACTGTAAAATACAAGGAGAGTTTTCTGACGGTTCTCCCAGAAGGATATGTTCTTCCAAAAATCCTCCTGTTTTTACTGTCAGAAGATCGTTCACTTTAAGTTTCTCTGTTTTTTCAACTGCAACCTTTATATACTCCCTGCTATGGGCAAGATAATAGGCTTTTTTGCCAATCTCCACTTCCTCTTCCAGAAGCACTTCCAGATATTTATCCTTCATGGATTCTTCATATTCTCTTGCTCTTCTGTTATGAAGCTCAAGCATTTTATCGCTTCTTACTCCCTTAACTGCTTCTGTAATCTGACCCTCCATAGCAGCAGCTTTTGTCCCCTGGCGCCTTGAATACTTAAAAATATGAGTCTCATAAAAATGGATATTTTCTACAAACTCATAGGATTCCTGAAAATCTTCCTCGCTCTCCTTTGGAAAGCCCACGATCACATCTGTAGTCAGCGCCGGAGCCGGATAGTATTTCCTGATCAGAGCGCATTTTTCTGCATATTCCTCAGCCGTATAGCGCCTGTTCATATCCTTCAGCGTCCTGTTGCATCCACTCTGAAGAGATAAGTGAAAGTGTGGACACACTTTTGGAAGGGATGAGATTCCTTCCATAAATTCTTCTGTAATAATACGCGGTTCCAGAGATCCCAGACGTATTCTCCTGATTCCTGAAATCTGATGAACCGCCTGTATCAGCGAAAGAAGATTTGTATTTTCATCTTTAAAATCCACTCCGTAGGAGCTTAAATGGATTCCTGTAAGCACCACTTCTTTGTAGCCTTTTTCTGCAAGAGCGCGTACCTCTCCCAGAATATCCTCCACACTGCGGCTTCTGACCCTGCCTCTGGCAAAAGGTATGATACAGTAGGTGCAGAATTGATTGCATCCGTCCTGCACTTTAATGTAGGCTCTTACATGCTCTGCCGTATGGTCAATACACAGCTTCTCATATTCTTTTGTTCTGTTAATTTCTATCACTCTGGTCTTTTTTTCATGCTCTTTTTCGTATTCTTCCAGAGCCTCAACAATTCTGTTTTTCTGATTATTACCCAAAATCAGATCTACAGACGCATCTTCCTTTAATTTTTCTGTATCTGTCTGGGCGTAGCATCCTGTAGCTACCACAATGGCGTCAGGATTCATTTTTTTTGCTTTGTGGAGCATCTGACGGGATTTGCGGTCTGCAATGTTGGTGACTGTGCAGGTGTTGATCAGATATACGTCCGCTCCCTCCTGAAAAGGCACGATCTCATAGCCTGCCTCTTCCAGAAGCTGCTGCATAGCCTCTACCTCATAAGCATTAACCTTACATCCCAGATTGTGAAGCGCAACCTTTTTACTCATATATATTTTCATTCCTTTTCATGTAAATTTAACAGCTTTTCCCTTGACTTTTCAATATGGTACAGGTAAGATAAAAGTTGTAAAACAATAATTCAAGGGAGGTTATCATCATGAAAACGTTAAAAATCTCACTGAACTCTATCGATAAAGTGAAAGCATTTGTAAACGAAATCAGCAAATTTGACTGTGATTTTGATCTTGTATCCGGCAGATATGTCATCGATGCAAAATCTATCATGGGAATTTTCAGTCTGGATCTGTCCAAACCGATTAACCTGAATATTCATGCAGAAGGATCAGCACTGGATGCCATCCTTGCAGTTGTTCAGGCATATGTTATCGAATAAGCTAATAACATCGAAATCGTAATTGCAGATTTTTCCGGCGGTATTCCCGCCGGATATTTTTTTTGCACATTTTCTGACCTTTTTATTGAATCTCGATCACTTCTGTTGACGCCAGCGCTTCTTCCATAAGCTGGTCGATCTTTTCTTCCAGTTTTGTTTCAGATCTGTGGATCACATTCAGATTTGGCTTTGTAACCGGATGCTTTGCAACAAAAATAGTACAGCAATCCTCAAAAGGCTGGATGGAAGTCTCAAAAGTATTGATCTTTCTGGAAATCTCCACGATCTCCTGTTTGTCAAATCCGATCACCGGACGGTAAACAGGAAGAGTGCATACCTCATTGGTCGCAGCAAGGCTCTGAAGAGTCTGGCTTGCCACCTGTCCGATACTTTCCCCGGTGATCAGTCCCAGACAGCCTGTTTCCTTTGCAAAATGCTCTGCAATACGCATCATATAGCGGCGCATGATGATCGTCAGTTCTTCATGAGGACACTGGTCGTAAATATAAAGCTGAATATCCGTAAAGTTTACCACATGAAGACGGATAGGACCGCTGTAACGGGCTACCAGTTTTGCAAGATCTACTACCTTCTGCTTTGCCCTCTCGCTTGTATAAGGCGGAGCGTGGAAATACACAGCGTCGATCTTTACGCCTCTTTTGGCGATCATATAACCGGCAACCGGGCTGTCGATTCCGCCTGAAAGAAGGAGCATTGCTTTTCCGTTTGTTCCAACAGGCATTCCTCCTGGTCCCGGGATGGTTTCAGAATATACGTAAATTTTGTCGCGGATCTCCACAGAAAGAGTAAGTTCCGGGTGATGAACGTCTACGGACGCGCCTGGAAAGGCATCAAGGATCAGGCCTCCCAGAGACGCGCTTACTTCCATGGAGTTGATCGGATAAGATTTCTTTGCCCTTCTTGTATACACCTTAAAGGTTCCTGAAAACTCTGGATAGCGGGCTTTCATGTAGCTTACCACATCTTTTCCCATCTGCTCAAAGCCCTGGTCTTCGTAGATCACTACCGGGCTGATTCCTACAATGCCAAATACGCACTGCAGAGCTTCCACTGCCTCATCAAAATCATATACCTCAGGACAGAGCACGTAAACACGACCCTGCTCCTTGATCACACGAAATTCTCCCTCTACAGGCTCCAGTGCAAGACGCATCTGTTTTACAAGGGCGTCTTCAAAAAGATATCTGTTTTTACCCTTAATGGCAATTTCCGCATATTTAATCAAAAATGCATGAAATATCATTGATTTTCTCCTTTTATCTTATTATTTCTGTTTTGTTTTTATCTTCGGGAATATCTTCGAAGCATGGGAACCAGCTCTTCCATGACATGAAGGAAACAATCTGCCTCCTCTATGGTGTTCTCTTCACAGAAGCTAAGACGGACCGTGCTCTCAATCTGATCTTTCGGCATTCCCATGGCTGTAAGCGTACTGCTTGGTTTACGCTTATGACTGGAGCAGGCGCTTCCCGCTGATACATAAATATTTCTTTCCTCCAAAGAATGAAGAAGCACTTCGCTTCTCACTCCCATTACGCTGATACTTAAAATCTGGGGTGCTCCTTCTCGTAGCTCCATTCCGTTGATGCGGATATCCCCGATCTTTTCCAGTCCCCTGGCAATATACTCTTTCAGCGCATACATTTTTTCTGCATTGGCATCCAGATTTTTGCATATTTCTTCTGCCGCCATACCAAGTCCTGCAATTCCCGGAACATTGTCTGTTCCTGAACGCATACCGTTCTGCTGGCCTCCTCCAAGGATCTGAGGCTGGATTTTTGCTTTTTCGTTAATATAAAGGAATCCAACGCCTTTTGGTCCATGGATTTTGTGTCCGCTGACAGAAAGAAGATCAATTCCCATCTTTTTGGGGTGGATTTTGTATTTTCCAAATGCCTGGATCGCATCTACATGAAACAGGGCTTTTGGAGATTTTTCACGGATTTTTTTTGCGATTTCTTCTATGGGCATTACCGCGCCCACCTCATTATTTACATACATCACAGAAACCAGGATCGTATCAGGTCTTAACACAGCCTCCAGGGCATCCATTTTTACTACGCCTCTTTTGTCTACTGGAAGATATGTCACCTCAAAGCCCTGCTCCTGAAGATACAGAGCCGGCTGGCTTACTGCCGGATGCTCTACCGCTGTCGTAATAATGTGGTTTCCGCTTCTTTTATTTGCCATAGCCGCGCCAACCAAGGCCAGATTGTCAGACTCCGTACCTCCTGAAGTGAAAAGAATTTCTTTTTCCTGAACCTTCAGAAGCGCCGCCAGCTTTGCAGCTGATTCCTTTATATATTTTTCTGCCTCTACTCCCTTCCCATGCATGGCTGAGGGATTTCCATAATCCTCTGTCATGGTCTTTACTACAATATCTTTTACAGAATCGTAGCATCTGGTAGTTGCAGAATTATCAAAATATACTTCCATAATATCTAAACTCCCTTTGTATTTTACTGTTCCAGATGAAACATCAGCACAGACAGTATGGCAAGTCCTGCAGTTTCTGTCCGAAGGATCCTCTTTCCAAGGGTGACAGGCGACGCTCCCGCCGAAACGGCAGCTTCTACTTCCCCTTCCTCAAATCCGCCTTCCGGCCCGATAAAAATACCAATGGACTGCCCCGGACGGATCTGACTGATCAGATTCTTTGTATCTTTCATCCCCTCTGCCAGTTCATAGGGAATCAGTTTTACATCAAGGGTCTCCGCATAATGCAGAGCCTCTTTATATGTCATTACAGAATGTACTTCCGGTATCAGCATTCTCTTTGACTGCTTGGCAGCGCTCTGGGCGATCTGATTCCAGCGCTCTGTTTTTTTTGCCGCCTTTTTACCGTCAAGACGCACCACACAACGCCTGGTTTCTACTGGAATGATCTCATAAACGCCTAGCTCCACTGCCTTCTGAATGATCAGTTCCATCTTGTCCGCTTTGGGAAGCCCCTGAAAAAGATAGATCCTTCCAGGAAGCTCATAATCCGGTTCCTGGGCATAGAGAATATGAAGGCACACCTGATCGCTGTCAAAAGATTCAATGGTACAATGATATTCTTTTTTGCTTCCGTCACTGATCCACAGTTCTTCTCCCTGTTTCATTCTCAGCACATTTACAATATGATTGACGTCTGTCCCTGTAATATAGATCTGATGGGTCTTTTCGTCAATCTGACAGGGATCTACAAAAAAACGCTGCATTTCTCAGTCCTTTCTGGCAGTAACAGATACCCACTCGCCCTGCTTTGTTACCTCCACAAGGGTAAGTCCGGCCTTTTCCACTGCTTCTGTTACAACAGATTCTTTTATGTCAAGAATACCTGAAGTAATGTAATAAGCGCCCTTTTTCATATGAGAAACTATTACCGGCGTCAGAGGAACAAGAACGTCTGCAAGAATATTCGCTGCTACAATATCGTATTTTTCGTAGCCTACCTGATCCTGCACATCTTTGTCGTCAATGATATTTCCGATCATCATGTCAAAATCTTCCTCAGGAATCTGGTTTGCCTCTTTATTTTCCTGAACTGCAGGAACTGCGCAGGGATCAAGGTCTGTTCCAACCACATGGCCTGCCCCCAGCTTCAGGGCGGTAATTCCAAGGATTCCGCTTCCTGTTCCTACGTCAAGAAGCTGGCAGCCCTCTTTTACATATTTTTTGAGCTGGCGGATCACAAGCTGGGTAGTTTCATGCATTCCGGTTCCAAAAGCTGTACCCGGATCAATATGAAGGATCATTTTGTCCTTGTCTTCTTCTTTTACCTCTTCCCAGGAAGGAACGATCAGGATATCATCCACATAAAACTGTTTAAAATACTGCTTCCAGTTATTGATCCAGTCAATATCCTCTGTTTCATCAACCTCGATAGAACCTTCTCCAATATCAAGGAACCCGCGTAACCCGTCCAGTTCCTCCCTCACCTCTTTAAGAATCGTTTCTACGTCTGTTTCCTCTCCGTTTTTAAGAAGCCTTCCATCTTCTGTCTCCTCCACAAAGAAGCTCAGATATGCAGTTCCGTCATCCTCCTGCATCTGCGGAAGGATATCCACAAACATCTGCTCTTTTTCCAGAGCTGTCAGAGGAACATTATCCTCAATCTGCGCGCCCTCCAGACCAATATCGTATAAAGTGCTGATAATAATATCTTCTGCCTGGGTTTTTGTTTTTATTTTAAATTTTTTCCACTTCATGGCCAATTCTCCTGTTGATATTTAAGAACGCTTCCGTGTTCTTTTATGATTATAATACCTCGCACTATATCATACACGAAAGCATAAAAAAAGAAAAGAGGATTTCCCTCTTTTCCTTAAAAGTTTCTTTATTTCTCTGCATTTAGCAGATCAGTCTTCAAAAGTTTCTTTCAGCTTATCCATGAAACTTTTTTTCTTCTTTTCGGTTTTTTCACCTGTGCCGCCTTTTGCCTCTGTCTGTTTTCCGCCGCATGCCTCGTTAAATTTACGAAGAGCTTCTTTTGCCTCCTCGTTAAGATTTGTGGGAACCTGTACTACCAGAGTTACGTAATGATCGCCGCGAACGTTTTTGTTTCTCAAAGACGGAACGCCTTTGCCCTTCAGACGGATACGGGTATCTGTCTGGGTTCCCGGTTTCACCTCGTAGACAACGTCTCCGTCTACTGTACTGATGTGTACGTCTCCGCCCAGAGCAGCCTGTGCGTATGTGATCGGAGCAGATGAAAAAATGTTCATATCCTGTCTCTGGAAAATCGGATGGCGGGCAATGTTTACCTCTACCAGAAGATCTCCTCTTGGGCCGCCGTTTGTTCCCGGTTCTCCTTTTTCACGAATACGGATGCTCTGACCATTGTCTATACCAGCAGGAATAGATACCTGGATCTTCTTTCTGGAGGAAGTATATCCTGTACCACGGCAGGAGGTACATTTCTCTTTGATCACCTTACCTGTGCCGCCGCATTCTGGACATGTCTGTACATTACGGACCATACCGAACATAGACTGCTGCGTATAAACAATCTGTCCCTCTCCGTTACATTTCGGACAGGTAACAGGCTGTGTTCCCGGCTTTGCTCCGGTTCCGTGACAGGTGGAGCATTCATCCTTCAGAACAATTTCCAGTTCCTTTTCACAGCCAAATACAGCCTCTTCAAAAGTAATGTTTACTCTTGCTCGAAGGTTTGCGCCGCGCATCGGGCCATTATTGGCACGACTTCTGCCTCCGCCGCCAAACAGATCTCCGAAAATATCTCCGAAAATGTCTCCCATATCTGCGCCGTTAAAGTCAAAACCGCCGAAGCCGCCGGCTCCGCCTCCGCCGTTTTCAAAGGCCGCGTGACCAAACTGGTCATACTGCTTTCTTTTATCCGGGTCGCTTAAAATGCCGTACGCCTCTGTGGCTTCTTTAAATTTTGCCTCTGCGTCTTTATCACCCGGATTTACATCCGGGTGATATTTCTTGGCTAATTTTCGATATGCTTTTTTCAGATCTGCGTCACTGGCGTTTCTGTCAACGCCAAGGACTTCATAGTAATCTCTTTTATCAGCCATTGCTTCTCTTTCCTATGCTTTCTATCAGACTTCTTTGTAGTCTGCGTCTACCACGTCGTCGCCATATCCGGTTTCATTTCCGCCCTGGGAAGCTCCGCCGCCCATGTTGCCCATGTCCGGTCCAGCCTGACCGCCCTGCTGTGTCTGCTCATACATCTTCTGGAACAGCTTCTGAGCGCTTTCCATCATTTTTTCCTGAGCTGCCTTAATGTCTGCAACCTGTGCGTCTGTCAGCTCTGCGTTTGCTGTCTGGGAAAGGAGATCTTTCAGTGCGTTCAGATCTGCCTCAACTGCAGCCTTATCGTTTACATCCAGTTTGTCGCCTGCTTCTTTAAGAGCGTTCTCAACCTGGAATACCATAGAGTCTGCGTTATTTCTTGTATCAATCGCCTCTTTACGCTTCTTGTCCTGAGCCTCAAACTCAGCAGCTTCCTTAACAGCCTTGTCGATTTCAGAATCAGACATGTTGGAGCCTGCAGTGATAGTGATATGCTGCTCTTTGCCTGTTCCCAGATCCTTTGCAGATACGTTTACAATACCGTTGGCATCAATATCAAATGTTACCTCGATCTGCGGAACTCCACGACGTGCTGGCGGGATTCCGTCCAGACGGAACTGGCCAAGGGATTTATTATCTCTTGCAAACTGACGCTCACCCTGTACAACGTTGATGTCTACAGCGGTCTGGTTATCTGCTGCTGTGGAGAAGATCTGGCTCTTCTTTGTAGGAATTGTTGTATTTCTCTCGATCAGACGGGTTGCGATTCCTCCCATTGTCTCAATGGAAAGAGAAAGCGGAGTAACGTCCAGAAGAAGGATATCTCCTGCGCCTGCGTCTCCTGCAAGCTTACCGCCCTGTACGGAAGCGCCAAGTGCAACGCACTCGTCCGGGTTCAGGGATTTACTTGGCTCTCTGCCTGTGATCTGTTTTACTTTATCCTGTACAGCCGGAATACGTGTGGAACCGCCTACAAGAAGTACCTGGCCCAGCTCAGATGCTGTAATTCCTGCGTCAGAAAGTGCGCGGCGTACCGGCTCTGCTGTTTTCTCTACAAGATCATGTGTCAGCTCGTCGAATTTAGCTCTTGTAAGGTTCATATCAAAGTGCTTCGGTCCTTCCGCTGTAGCAGTAATGAACGGAAGGTTAATGTTTGTTGTTGTTGCGGAAGAAAGCTCTTTCTTTGCTTTTTCTGCTGCCTCTTTCAGTCTCTGAAGAGCCATCTTATCATTAGAAAGATCTACGCCTTCTGTTTTCTTGAATTCTGCCAGCATGTAGTCTGTGATCTTCTGGTCAAAGTCATCGCCGCCAAGACGGTTATTTCCTGCTGTGGAAAGAACCTCGATAACACCGTCGCCGATTTCGATAATGGAAACGTCGAATGTACCGCCGCCAAGGTCGTATACCATGATCTTCTGCTCTTTTTCATTGTCAAGGCCATATGCCAGAGCTGCTGCTGTAGGCTCGTTGATGATACGTTTTACATCAAGTCCTGCAATTTTACCAGCGTCCTTTGTTGCCTGACGCTGCGCGTCGTTAAAGTAAGCCGGAACTGTAATAACTGCCTCTGTAACAGTTTCTCCAAGATATCCTTCTGCGTCTTTTTTCAGTTTCTGAAGAATCATTGCAGAAATTTCCTGTGGAGAATATTTTTTGTCGTCGATTGTTACACGATAATCAGAACCCATTTCTCTCTTAATGGAAGAAATTGTTTTTTCAGCGTTTGTAACTGCCTGACGTTTTGCAGGCTCTCCTACCAGACGCTCTCCTGTCTTTGTAAAAGCAACTACAGACGGTGTTGTTCTTGCTCCCTCTGTGTTTGCGATAACGGTGGGCTGTCCACCTTCCATAACTGCTACGCAGCTGTTTGTTGTTCCAAGGTCAATACCGATAATTTTTCCCATGATAATTTATCCTCCTATATTATAAACCTACATAACTATCTGTTTAAAACTGTAGTATAACAGCATTAAGTTAAGGCAATCCCTCCAGAATCCAAATGCTTCGCATTTGATGTGCTTCGCACTTTCGATTCTGTCGGTGTCATGCCCGAAAAGTAAATGTCTGCTTTGCAGACGCTTCCTTTTCTTGCGGCATGACTAATTCGCAACTTTCACCATGCTGTGGCGTACTACAAATCCTTTATAAGTGTATCCTTTTTGAAGTTCTTCCACAACCATGTTTTCTCCGGCTTCTTCATCCTCCACATGCATTACCGCATTGTGGAAGTCTGGATCAAACTCTTTGCCTACAGCTTCGATTGCTTCTACTCCAAGCCCCTCCAGGGTAGTCATAAGCTGTTTGTAGATCATCTTCATGCCTTCGGCAAAAGCATCGCCTTCAACAGCCTGCGCAAGACCTCTTTCAAAATTATCTACCACCGGAAGCATATTTTCAATGATTTCTTTTGCCCCGATAATATACATACTGGACTTTTCTTTTTCTGTACGCTTACGGAAGTTATCAAACTCTGCCATGCTACGTTTCAGACGATCTGTCAGTTCTTCGATCTGCTGATCCTTTTTGTCCTTTTTCTTTTTGAAGAAAGAAGTTTTTGCTTTTCCTTCCGGCTTCTCTTCTGATGCTTCCTCAGAAGTCTCTGCTGTGCTTTCTTCTCCGGCTGTGGCTTCCGGCGATTCCTCCTGCACCTCTGTTACAGTTTCGTTTTCCACAGTATTCTGCTCTGTTTCCTCCTGTACCTCAGAAGTGTTTTTATTTTCTTCTGCCACGCTTTGTCTACCACCTTTCTATTTTTACCTACTGCCTGTCTTCGTTTTTATTCTTTCTGAACACCTCATCCAGTTCAACCTTCAGGGTTTTCAGATTGTTGACCACGTTTTCATAATCCATCCGTTTCGGTCCTACAATACCAATGGTTCCATGCATTCCCTGCCCCAGCTCATAAGTTGCTGTAACAACGCTGCAGTCCTTCATAGTTGGAATAGGAAGCTCGTCGCCGATATATACCTGAACTCCTGTATTATCCTCATCTGCCATATGTTCTTTTACAAGATCCGCAAGCTGCTGTTTTTCTTCAAATGCAGAAATCAATTCTGTGGCTTTCTGTTTATCTGAAAGCTCTGGATATTTAAAGAAGTTCGTTGCACCTGACGTATAGATTTCCAAATCTTCCTCGTCCACCTGAATAGTTGCTGCAACAGCGTCCAACACTCTCGCAACCAGTCCGCTGTGGATTCCAGCCTGTTCTTTCAATCTTGCGATCATTCCCAGGTTGATATCCTGAATAGGAAGTCCATTCAGATTTGTATTCAATAGAAGATTCAGCTTCAGGATCGTCTCATCATCCATCTCCTCGTCAAGATCTATGATCTGGTTCCGAATGACGTTTCCCTCACAGACCACTACCGCTACAAGCTGCAGTTCATTGACTCTGGAAAGCTGAATAAATTTCAGCTTGCTTCCGCTGTACTGGGGAACAGAGATCATTGTTGCGTAATTTGTATTGGAAGCAAGAACCTTGGCCACCTTCTTAAGGACCTTTTCCATCTTGTCAGTCTTCTCAATCATCAAATTACGGATTTCTTCAATCTCGTCTTCCTTTTCCTTCATCAACTCGTCTACATATAACCGGTAGCCCTTATCAGAAGGGATTCTTCCTGCTGATGTATGGGGCTGTACAATGTAGCCCAGATCTGTCAGGTCAGACATTTCATTTCGGATTGTCGCTGAGCTGACATTCAGATCTGTATACTTGGAAATTGTCCTGGAGCCAACTGGCTCTCCTGTTTCCATGTAGGTTTTGATAATCGCTTTTAAAATCTTCTTTTTACGATCTGTCAAAGCATCCTCCACGCCCTCAGCTCCTTTCCTTTTTGTTTGTTAGCACTCAATATCAAGGAGTGCTAACATCTACATTGTTAAGATAGCACCCTTAAAATGGTTTGTCAAGTCATAAGATATATTTTTTATGAAAATCTTTTTCTTCAACAAAAATACAGGCCCCACAAAACTCCGGTTCTGTAGTACCTGTATTTTTATTCTTAGTTTGCTTCTTTTTATCTCTCTAATTGACTGTCTGATTTTATACCGCTACTCTTCCATCTCCTGAAGGTTTTTCTTCAGCTCCATCATCTTATCTCTAAGTTCTGCTGCCTGTT
>NZ_CALFLA010000106.1 GCF_937880195.1 uncultured Blautia sp. | reverse complement strand
CATCTGAGCCTTTTTCTTTTCACTCAGTTTTTCATATCTCACTTGACACTACCTATTCAAATAAACTCTCTGTTACTTCCAGTATATCAAGTTTTTGAGTAGAATCAACAATTTTCATATACAAACCAGTGATATTATGTGATTTTTGTACAATATCTTCCTTAGTTTTCATGCCAAAGGAAAAAGCGGATGAAAAGTGATCACTTTCCATCCGCTCTGTTTTTATTGTTATGTAGGCTGATCATGGGTCACAGACTAAACCAGAGTTTAATACTCTTCTCCGCTTCCATCTCCGTAATCCTCAGAATACTCTTCTCCATCGGAATAATCTTCTCCGTCAGAGTAATCTTCTTCGCTTCCGTCAGATATGTCGCTTCCATCACCGGAGCTATCCTCACTGAGAAGAGGTCCGTCATAACCCGGAGCCCTGCCTGCGGCAAGAGTGCTGTCCCAGAAGTCTGTATATGTAGCATACTGAAGCTCTACATCCTTAGCTTCTGCAAGCTCGCTGACAGTCATTAGTTTATATCCCTTTTCCACAAGCTGCGGTATGATCTGAAGAGCTGCCTGTACAGAAGGCTCATGAATATCATGCATCAGGATAATAGAACCGTCTGTCAGATCTCCGTTCATAACTGAGTTTACATCATGCTCTACATCCAGATAGCGCCAGTCTTCTGTGTCCAGCGACCAGGTAAAAAACGGCTTCTGAGCAAGCTGGAATTCTCTCTCTCCTGCCTCCCCATAAGGAGCTCTGACCACTGTAGATTCCTGTCCGCATGCCTTTACCAGCGCATCGTCTGTTTTCTGGATCTGCTCTACCACCTGATCGTCAGAAAGTCCCTGAAGCGTAACCTCCGGATGATTCCAGCTATGGTTTCCAAGTTCACATCCGATCTCCACCATTCTCTGTACAGTGGATTCCCATTCTCCAACATTCTGTCCCTGCATAAAGAAGGTTGCATGGGCATTATTCTCTTCCAGACAATCCAAAAGCTGGTCTGTATACTTTCCTGGTCCATCGTCAAAAGTCAGGGCAATTCTGGTCTTATGCTCCTGGGGATTATAAGATCCGTCTTCATTAAAGTACAAGTCGTTAAAGCCGTCGCTTACCCAACCTGTCTGTATGTAACCATTGTCGTCAAAGGAATATGTTTTGCCGTCGATCTCCTGCATTCCTCCGGCATAGTATGTTCTGTCGTAATTCTGATACCATTTGCCGTTTTCGTCTTCATGCCATCCGGCAGTCAGATCAGAGGCTTTTGTAATATGGGAAGTATTTGCAATAGGCATCCGTATGGCTACGTTTTCATCCTTTTTTACTTCTTCTGTTATTTCTGTCTCATCTGTGGCGTCTGCTGTTTTTTTATCAGCTTCGGCTTCCACTTTCACGGGTTTATCTGTATTCTTACCAGTAATCTTATGGGTAATCGGAAGGATCACTCCTCTTACCAGAAATACAATGACCACTACCACTGCGACCACATACCCGGCAAGCTTCATCATTTTCCTTCTGCGAAGCTGTTTTTGTTTCTCACGCATTCTCTTGCGTAAAACCTGCTTATCCATTTATTCTCCACCTGTTATTGTAAAAAAACTATGTTTACCTTGTCTATCATACCCTATTTTGGTAAGAAATACAATAGATCTTCCCGTGGTTTTGAAAAAACTTTCCAATTTTTGTCTAATTTAAGGAGAACCCTCTGATTTTATTCCTCCACGACCAGGGCGTCCTCTTCCTCTGGCTCTCCATTTTCCACTTCTGCATCTGATTCTGCATCTGATTCCATACTGTCCTGGGTATCATAAGCGTCTTCTGTATAAGCGTCCTCATTCTCTGCAAGATCGTCGCCTTCTCCAACCTTTTCATTGATCTGCGCCTGATCTACAATGAATTTCTCTACTCTAAGAAGCGCCAGGGATTCATCCGCCTCTGTCTGTCCATAAAGCTCTGTAAGTTCTGCAAGATCTGCAGCCCCATACTGTTTCAGCATATCCTCCTGAAGCTTCTTCGCCTCTTCGTCATCAAGGCTTAATCCTTCCTCGTCAAGAATATACTGTACGATCAGGTTCTGTTTTACCTTCTCTTCTGCATATACCTTGCATTCGGCTTCGTATTCTTCTTCAGAAAGTCCCTGGGATCTCAAAAATTCGCTCATATCCATCTGCGCCTGATCCAGATACTGCTCATACATCTTTTTATATGCTTCGGATGCTTTTTCAACATCTTCTTTTGGATATTCCAGAACCTCAGAGTTTTCCAGTACCGCATACCATGCGTCTCCATAAAGCTGATACTGCGCCATTTCCTCTGCATTGGCTTCCAGCTCCTTAGTAACTGCCGCCTTATATTCATCTGCTGTTTTGCTGTCAGTGTTTGCCGCCACCCACTCGTCTGTCAGTTCCGGCACTCTGCTGATCTTCTGAACCGTTACCTGATAAACTGCAGTTTTGCCTACAAGCTCGCTGTCATAGTAATCCTCTGGAAAAGTCACAGTAATCTCTTTTGTATCGCCCTTTTTCATACCAATGATGCCGTCGTCAAAACCATCTGCAATTCCTGACTCGCCTACAACGATATCATAGTCTTCCTCTGTACCGCCGTCAAAGCTCTTTCCGTCAATGGTTCCGGAAAAACTGATCCTGACCTGATCCCCCTCTTCTGCCGCAGCACCGGGAACCTCTTCTGCCTTTTCCTGCAGACGGTAATCAATCTCAGCCTCCACCTCTTCATCCACAACCGGAACCAGAACCCGATTCAATGAAAGGTCTTTATACTGACCTACCTTAATGTATTTGGAAAGATCCTTAACAGAAACAAGACGAATCTCGGATTTCTTGGTATCTTCTTTTTTGTTGTCTGTACTGTCTGTATTTTCTGCTTTTTCTTTACTTTCTGTTGCAGAAGACTCTGTGCCGCTCTTTGTTTCTTCAGATATTTTTTTCTCGCCGCAGGCTGCCGCGCTCAAAGCCACACACATTACTAACATTGCAATCACTGCTTTTTTCTTCATAATAAAAGTCTCCTTTCGGTTGTCCTACATTTCCGGTACCGGAGTGGGTCTGGAAGAATCCCAGACAGCCGATACGTCAAAAAGGTCGCTGAGCATCTCAGGATTATAATACATCCTGTATCCATCCAGGTTTCTTCTTCCCTGGCGAAGATACTGGTCTGTAAGCTGTACAAAATACTGGCTGGAATCTACATTACAGTAATAATGATATCCTCTGCTTTTATAATACTGAAATTTCGGATTGTCTCCTGCATATCCTTCCCAGCCGCCAATATCTGCTCCAAAGGCAAATATGATCATATCCGTTTTACCAAGGATTGGGGCTACATACGCCTCCCATTTTTCGTTGTCTGTTTTCAGGTCCTCTGCGGAACGGTCTGTAGCGTTCATATGTCCCCAGGTATGGCTTGCAAATTCCCATCCGTTCTGCTTCATGGCCTCAGCTACTTTTGTAGCTTCTTTTACTTCTGCGTCATAATCAAAATCAGGATGGTCCTGAAGAAATTTCTGCTGATCCAGTTGAAGATTTTCTCCAGTCTTATAACCAATATCTGTACGATATCCCAGAACTCCGTTATACCCTGTCATTGCCAGGATTCCCTTTCGTCCATGGTAGGAAAAGTCAGGGTGTTCCTTTACAAAAGCGTCAATAAGAGGAACCATGTCATAGTTTCCTACAGAAACGCTTCCATCATCCTCTATATACTCATTTTTTACTTCTCCATTTTCGTCCAGGATCAGCTTTGACGCATATCCGTCTCCATCCATATAATGATAATAACTTACATCATCCTGGGACAGTACAAAGGGGATCTTTCCCTCCGGAAGCATAATCTTCCCTCTTGACATGGTTCCGTCCTTATTTACTGTTGCCATATCATGGGGGCTGACCATCACATACCCCTTATCGTACATGATCTGGATCATTTTATTGAACTCGTCAATGGTAGTCATCATCTGATTATAACCGCCTTCATCAGAGTCTCCGTCAAAAGCCTTGGATGTATCCTTGATCAACGTATGAAAAAACACATGGGTAATGTTTTCTATAGGGTATTCTACCAAAGACGCCCTTGCTACCTGACATTTAGCTGCGATATCCATATATTCTTTATTCTTCTCAAAATCCTTCTGGCTCTTCAGAAGCTTAATAGCCTCGTCGTAGTTATACTGGGCATACATAGTCTTTGCTCTGTCCAGAACGCTGCCTTCTGATTTTTGTTTTTCCTGTTTCTCCTTGGCGGCAGACTGCGGCATATAAACCGCTGACACACGCGCCTCTGTTCCCTTCAACCCCGGCAGGCTTCCCGCTGCAACTGCAGACGCCAGAATCACTGCCAGAACTCCTTTTTTCATATGATTGCTTCCCCTTTCGTTTCCTGTCAGTCCCCTCAAACTGACATGGCTGTTGGCTTTTTTCAGATTTTAGCCCATTGGCGGTACAGGCGTAGGTCTGTTTGGATCAAATACTTCTTTGGGATCAAACAGATCTTCCAAAAGCTCTGGATTATAATACATCCTGTAGCCGTCCAGGTTTCTTCTTCCCTGACGGAAATACCGATCCCGGATCTGGACAAAATATTTACTGGAATCCACATTGCAGAAGTAATTATAGCCTACGCTTTTCAGGTATTCAAACTTATCTCCTGAGTAATCCTCCTGCACGGTCAGATCCGTACCAAAAGCAAAAATAATGATATCGGTTCCGCCGATCAGAGGATCTACATTTTCCTGAAACTTCTTTGTGTCTGTCTGCAGGTGATCCAAATCGATCTGTCCGATATTCTGATGGCCCCAGGTATGGCTTGCAAACTCCCAACCGTTCTGCTTCATGGCCTCAGCCACTTTCTTAGCGCCTTCCCGTTCCTTTTCAAGATTGAAATCCGGGTGAGCGTCCAGCCATTCCACCTTATCATGATCCAAATCCTCCGGCCTTGTTTCATAGCTGATATCTGTACGGTATCCCAGGATACCGTTATATCCTGTCAAAGCCAGGATTCCCTTTGCTCCCCGGTAAGAAAAATCAGGATGCTTTTCTACAAACCGGTCGATCAACGGAACCATATCATAGTCTCCTATAGAAACGCTTCCGTCATCCTCTATATATTCATTACGAACCTTGCCCTCTTCGTCCACAATAAGCTTGGAAGGATATCCGTCTCCATCCATGTAATGATAGTAGCAGAGATCGTCCTGAGACAGTACAAAAGGAATCTTGCCCGGAGGAAGAAGGATCTCTCCCGGAGTTATATTTCCGTTTTCATCCGCCTTGGCCATATCCTTAACGCTGACCATCACATACCCCTTATCATACATGATCTGAGTGATCTTGTTAAACTCGTCAATGGTAGTCATGACCTGATTGTAGTCCGCTTCTTTATAATCGCCGTCAAAAGCCTTAGACGTATCCTTGATCAGCGTATGATAAAAAACATGGGTCACCTGCTCCAAAGGCCATGGTTTACAGGTTGCCTTAATCTCTTCGTATTTCTTTACCGCTTCCTGAAATTCCGTGTTCTTATCATAACCGCTGTCGCCCTTCAGAAGCTGAATAGCTCCGTCATAGTCATACTGTGCCGCCTTATGCTCTGCCTGTGCAAGGAGGTCTGTCCTTGCAGAAGCTTCTTTGCTGGCTGCCTCCGCCTTTTTGTTTTCCTTTTTTTCTTTCTGAATCTTCGTCTCCGTAGTTTTTGTTATAAAATATCCTGCAATCCCTCTGACCGAACCTGCCAGTACAAAAACGGAAATAACAGCAGTAGCTCCCAGAACCGCCAGCTTCTCCCGGCGTTCCTGTTTCTGCTTCTTCATCCGCTTCTCACGGCGTTTCCTGCGAAGCTCGTCAAAATACTGATCCCGCTCCTCTTCCGTCATGGATTTCAATATACGTTCCTGATTTTCTTTGTCTGTTTCTTTTCGAAAATTGCTCTTTCCCCTGTCTCGCTCTTTCATATTAACTCCCACTACTTATTTTTCTGTAATTTTTAATATACCCAACTTGAATACCATTATACTTGTCGAATTGTGTCTTTTCGTCTATTATAACTTTTTATCTGTATAATTTCCACTGTTTTACATTAATATAAAAGATTACTGTTCACTACGTTCAAAGAAACGATAAAAGTTATTTTATCTCTCTGATTTTCGCAAAATAGTTTGCCTTTTATGCGGATTAATGATAAAATATACTTCGCATGTAAGAAAATAAATATACATATTGAGGAGGGTATCTATGAATACATTTACCATCGTTATGCTGGTTATCCTTGCTGTCCTCATCATCGCTCTTGTAGCCCTTTACTTTTTTGGAAAAAAAGCACAGAAGAAGCAGGAAGAACAGCAGGCACAGATTGAAGCTGCAAAGCAAACAGTTTCCATGCTGGTAATCGACAAGAAACGACTTCGTCTGAAAGAATCCGGCCTTCCGCAGATGGTCATTGATCAGACACCGAAACTTATGCGCCGTACGAAACTTCCTATCGTTAAGGCAAAAATCGGCCCGAAGATTTCTATTTTCATTGCAGATGAGAAGGTTTACGACCAGATTCCTGTAAAAAAAGAAGTAAAAGCTGATATCAGCGGTTTATACATTGTGGGAGTTCGCGGAATCCGCGGCCACCTGGATACGCCGCCGGCTAAGAAAAAAGGCTTCTTTAAGAGAATGTTCAGCAAAAAAGATTGATCCAAAAATAAAATGAGACTACTGTAAGATCATTATTTCCTGATTCTACAGCAGCCTCATTTTTATTTTATTTCGCAATACTTTAAAGTCAGTACAGAACGTACTGCTTTTTTATTTATTAGGAAAGTAGTACATTCTGTACTAACTTTCCTAACAAACAAAAAACGCTCCGCGAGGATTGAGGGATTTAGGGAGTTTGAGGCGGACTTGTCCGCTTTGTTCTTATAGTACAAAGTCTTTAGAATCTGCAGGCTGAGCCTGAACAGAAAGGTAACAGTCTGCCACATGTTCTTCATTCATATCCAGAGCATAATCCACCTTCATGTCAATGCTGTCTTCACTTTCATTTAGCTCCATACCTGTTGCCGCAATTCCCATCTGCAGTGTACCGAAAGGTGTGGAATAAAAAGTCATGTTCTTTTTGCCCTGTTCAAATACCATATGTACGTTGACCAGGCCCTTTTTTCTGACTTCCATGCCGTCCGGGGACATTTTTATGTAATTGACCGTAGGCTCTGCCGCCTCGTCAAGAATTTCTTCATATCTGAGATAGTGACTTCCATCCCGGAAATAATACTGTCCCGGAACAACGATCTCGATAGGTTCCTGTTTCTCATCCATGTCCATCATCTGAAGTCCCCGCACATGTATCAGTACATTTTTATCCATAAGTATCTCCTAATATTTTTCGATATCAATCTTTTTTGTCATTTCCACATCATAGGGCAGGATTGAATTTGCAAAAGCCTTAAATTTTTCTGCCAGATCACTGACATAAAAACGATAAGGAAATTCCTCCTGTTCCTTTCCTCGGCTTACAAGATCCATTTCCCGAAGAAGCTCCCGAAGGTCCAGAGCCGTCTCATAGGCAGGATTTACAAGCCGGACTTCCTCTCCCATAAATTCTCTGATCGTAGAACGGATCAAAGGATAATGGGTACAGCCAAGAATCAGAGTGTCTACTTTTTTGTCCTTAAATTCCTGAAGATATCTGGCTGTCACCTCCATAGTGACAGGATCATGCAGCCATCCCTCCTCCACAAGAGGTACGAACAAAGGACAGGCTTTGCCAATAACTGTGATTTCCTGATCCAGTTTTTTCAGACAGGCGGCATGGATTCCGCTGTCAACAGTTCCCACTGTACCAATAACGCCTACCCGTTTATTTCTGGTGGCTTCTGCTGCCACCCTTGCTCCAGGTTCAATAACTCCGATAATAGGAATATCAAACTCATTTCGCACTGCCTCCAGGGCATAGGCGCTTGCTGTGTTGCAGGCGATCACAATAGCCTTTACCTGCTGCTCCATAAGAAAATGGATGATCTGCCGTGAGTAGCGGATAATGTTTTCCCTGGATTTTGCCCCATAAGGAACCCTGGCTGTATCGCCAAAATATACAATTTTTTCCGAAGGAAGATTCCGCATGATCTCGCGGGCTACCGTAAGCCCTCCCACACCGGAATCAAACACGCCGATAGGAGCGTCTCTGTCTGTTTTCATACAAACTTCTCCGTTCTAATGTCTTATTATTGTACCAGTTTGTATATCATATCACCAATCCAGCACTTCTGCAAGCCAGAAGCCGATCTTTCGGGGCTCCTCTTCTCTGCTTTCTGCAAAACAAAACTTCGGGTACATTGTACCCCACCAGGCCAGCGGCCTGCTTCCATGCCCATATCCAGTTCCTCCTGCTACCAGCATAGCTACAGCCATTGCTGCAAATATTGATACCAGCAGTCGATTTTTTCTGTTTTTCAGCCATTCCATGTATCCGCACCTCCGTTATAAATATTTCCCTGTCAGAAGTATGGACACTTCTCCACATTCTATTCCTTCCAGCGCTGTATTTTTCCACTTATTTTTATGTTATCCACTTTTTTCCACAGTACAGAATATCTGAAAGCTGATAATTTTTTATTCTTTCAGATATACCTGAATTTCTTCATTTTCCAGGCGGATCACAGGAAGCTCTGCCATTGTCCCATCCTGATACCACTGATGATATACCTGTCTTAAAGTCACGCCCTTTTTCTGGCGTTCCGGCAGACGGTTTTCCAAAAGCCCTGTCAGATATTCTCCCACAGAAGTCCCTCCGCTGTCCCAGGCAAGCACGTCTTTTGGCGCTTCTGTGCGAAACAGATATACATTTTCCCCCACAAAGGGATCTTGATCCAGATATGCCAAAAGCTTCTGCCACCGACCGTTCTCCAAAATCTGATCTCCAATCAGTATCACCTGCAGATGACTCATATCCAGATATTTTTCCTGAGAACGATTATAAATATCTTCTATTTCATAAAAATCCTTTCCACTAATAGGAATGACTTTCTGGTTTTTATCCTCCTCCTGCTTTTCCTGCCCGGTTGCCTGAGGAAGGTCCGGCATTCCGTAGATCAGCTCTGTTTCCTCACCATAGGAATCCACTCCAAGGGCAAGAGGGTACATTCTCTTTTCCGGCTCTATTGCCGCGCAGCCTCCAAGCAAAAAGACAGATATAAAAAGAATGCAGGCCGCAGCCGCCTTTTTCTGTCTTTTTTGGTTTCCATAGATCACCATACCTGCCTGCACAAGTATCACTCCCGGTACAAACACATATCCCAGATAGCTTCCAAAAATATCTTGAATTCCTTTTCCCTTCACTTCTGTTATGGAAATCACATAAACCAGGGCTGGCATCCACCATCTTCCTGTTCCAAGCCCCGCTCTTCCCATGATCTGATTCCCATAATGAAAAAGACTTCCCACTGCAAAAAGCAGACTGTACAAAAGAAACGCCATCCAGAGAACATCAAACCTTGCCAGTACGTTTCCCGGAAGATCTGCTCCGGCAAGCAAAGGCAGTACGGGATAAGCTTCGCTTTTTAGTCTCTGCCATCCAAGAACTGCCGGAAGCAGGATCAGCATTCCCATAAGACTTCCTCCCAGAGTAAAAATCCCTAAGACTATCGGTCGCCCTACTGTGCTCCTTTTTTCCACTTCCTTTAGTACAAAAGGCAAAAGACTGATGCCGGAAAAGGCGCAAAGAAATCCATAAAGACTCCGCATAATATCCTTTCCTGCTAAAGAAGACGCAGCAATCATTTCTTTCAAATAAGAAATCCGGCTCTGTCCCACACAAAGAAACAAAAGCAAAAAAACAACGCCAAGAACAAGGCCTCCTGATACCTCTGCCATCCTCCCTCTCCTCTGCATTCCCTTATGTGAACCCATGCTGCACACAAGAGCTGCGAAAAAGGCGATCACCTCTCCTGGAATCCCGGTAACAAGAACAGAGGGAACAATTTCTGCCATTAATGATAAGAGATAGGCGGCTGCCAGGATCACGTAGCCCATAAAAAAAATTCCCAGGATTCTTCCCGGAATCTCCCCCAGCATTTTTACCGGATCTGCATACCAGGGCGTCAGCCTTCTGAGAAAAAAGCTGTATAAAGTCAAAATCAGCGCTCCTACAAGAATCCCCAAGATTCCCGGTTTTCCCAAAAGCCTTCCTTCTCTGGGAAGGCACAGAAGAAATGGGGCCAGAAATGATAAGAGCATCTGCCTGTAAAGCTGTCTGTGGGAAATCTGATTGTTTTCTGCATATCTCATTTTTCACCCCTCCTTTTCAGTCTCAGACGCTCTCCCTGCCTTGCGTAAAGAGGACGGTATTTTCTTTTTCTGAAGGGCGGCCGCAAAATTCCATTTCCAACCTCCTTCACCGGATCTTTTTTTACAAAAGGCAGAAGATAGGGCATCCCAAAACTTAAAAGTCCTGCCAGATGCGCCACTGTCAGATAGATCCCCAGAACAATCCCAAAAATCCCCAAATATCCTCCCAGAAACAGAAACAGATATTTAAAAAGCCGGAAAGCAGAGGCAAATTCCTCATTTGGAATCACCATTCCTCCCAGGGCGGTAAGGGCTACGATCATAACCACAATAGGGCTTACCAGATTTGCACTGACCGCCGCCTGGCCGATCACAAGTCCTCCTACAATGCCTATGGCGTTTCCCAGAGATCCTGGAACCCGTACTCCCGCCTCTCTGATCAGCTCAAAAGACAGTTCCAGAAATACCAGCTCCGTCACACTGGAAAAGGGCACTCCCTCTCTGGCCTCTGCAAAGGAAAGAAGCAAATTCGTAGGAAGAATCTGAGTATGAAAACGTATCACAGCCAGGTAAAGCCCAGGAAGCAGCACCGAGACAAAAAGCGCCAGATATCTCAGAACCCTGAGAAAAGAAGCCATTTCAAAATGATGATACCAGTCCTCGCTGCTTTCCATAAATCCATTAAAAGAGCTGGGAAGAATCAGAACATAGGGCGTATTATCGCAGATCACCACGATCTTTCCATTAAGAAGCTCCTGGGCCGCTCTGTCCGGCCGCTCCGTTGTCTGATATTGAGGAAAGGGCGAATACCAAGTTTCTTCTGTAAGCTGTTCCAGCATTCCGCTATCCAAAATTCCGTCAATCTCAAACTCCTCCAGCCGTTCCTTTATCTCTTCCAGAAGCTCCTCCTGTACAAGATCTTCTATATAAAGAACCTGGATCATGGTGTTGGATCTTACTCCCACGCTGATTTCTTCTACCTTCATCCTGGTGTCCCGGAGGCGTTTACGGACAAGGGCAGAATTTGTTTTTACAGCGTCTGTAAAACCTTCTCTTGAACCCCGAAGCACCTTTTCTGTCTCTGCCCCGGAAACGCCCATGTTCGGATATCCCTTGCTGGATATCTTCATAGCCTTATCAAATCCGTCCAAAAAGAACACTGCATTCCCTGCAAGAAGAGCGGCAAAAGCGTCTTCCATATAATCGAATTTCCTCACGTCTGCAATTCCAAGGCTGTTGTTCCGAACAAACTCCTGGATCTGTTCCGGGGAAATCTCCCAGAAATGATTCACCATCTTTCCAATCGCAGAATCATCCAGCATCATATTGGAAACTGCCACCTCAATATAAACCATAAGGCAGTCCACCTTGCTTTTTTCTCCAAGGCGCATTGGTCGGATCAGGATATCCGCACAATTTTCGCAGCGCGCCCGTACATATGCTTCATTTTCTTTCAGGCTTGAAGAAATTTTTGTTTTTTCCATGTGGTCCTCCTGACGGTTTCTGATATACAGGAAACAAAGCGGACAGGCTTCCCCCTCAAACTTACTTTATTGATCAAAAAAAGAGAGATACCTGACGCATCTCTCTTAGAATAACCATATTTTTCTGTTTTATTTATTCTTTCCGGATTTTTCCCTGATTTCCGTTTCTTCCCGGATAGAACGGACAATAGCCTCCCGCTGATTCTCAATATGGCGGAAAGAAATTTCCTGGGCAAGAGCAGCATCACGAGCTCTGATGGCCTCATAAAGTTCCTCATGTTCCTTTACCAGAAGATTCCTGGTCTCCTCATCCTTCAGATATTCCACACGGTAGCGGTAAATCTGTTCACGAAGATTATTCAGCACCTGATTCAGGCGGCGGTTATCTGAAGCCTGGTAGATCACTTCATGAAAAGCAACGTCAGCCTCTGCCAGCTTAACAAGATTACCGTCAGCCATAGTCTTTTCAAACGCCCTTGCCGCATCCAGAAGCTGGGCAAGCTGCTCCTCTGTCATTCTTGCGCAGGCGTTTTCTATGGAAAGGTTTTCAAGGGCGATCCGCACCTCCAAAACGTCGTTCAGATCCTTTTCTGTAATATTGGCAACCTGGGCTCCCCTTCTTGGGATCATGACCACAAGACCTTCCAGCTCCAGTTTGCGCATTGCCTCCCGGACAGGGGTTCTGCTCACACCCAGGCGTTCAGCAAGAGCAATCTCCATCAGTCTCTCTCCTGGTTTCAGCTCTCCCTTCAAAATAGCCTTCCTAAGAGTATTAAATACCACCTCTCTCAACGGCAGATATTCATTCATATCAACAGAAAACTCATTCATCCTTTGTGCCTCCTTTTTTGCCTGTTTTCTTCCGTTTAAAGCCGATTCTCTTCAGGACGGTTATAAGTCTTTGCCACAAAAACTGTCTTTGCAAGACCGGATTTTTTCAGATCCAAAGCTGCCGCATCCGCCTTTTCTCTATCTTCAAACACCCCAAATACGGTAGGTCCGCTTCCGCTCATCATAGCCTTCAAAGCGCCCCTTTTTTCCATAAACTCCTTAATTTCTCCAATCACAGGATATTTTCCCATGATGCCAGGCTCAAATACATTTTGCATTTTTTGTGTCATCTTCTTAAGATCCCGGTTTCTAATATCCTCCATCATTCCGTCAATATCAGGATGGCTGGAAATGGATTCCAGATTCAGGTTCTCATAAGCAGTTTTGGTAGACACGTTGATCCCCGGCTTGCCGATCAAGATATAGCACTCCGGCACAGGATCCAAAGGCGTCAGTTCCTCGCCAATTCCTTCTGCCAAAGCTGTTCCCCTCATAATGCAGTACGGCACATCCGCTCCCACCTGCACAGCCCGCTTCATCAGTTCCTCCTGGCTCAGTCCCAGACGGAAAAGACGGTTTACGCCAACAAAAGCTGCTGCTGCATCTGAGCTTCCTCCTGCCATTCCTGCAGCCACAGGAATAAATTTACTCAGCTTCATGGAAATTCCTTCCTGAATGTGAAATTCATCCATCAGAAGCTTCGCTGCCTTATAAACAAGATTCCTCTCATCAGAAGGCACATAGGGAAGGTTGGTGGAAAGAACGATCCCCGGTGTTTCTTTTCTTCGGATATCCAGAAGATCATACATTTTAATTGTCTGCATGATCATACGAACTTCATGATACCCGTCCTCTCTTTTACGGATCACATCAAGACCAAGATTGATTTTTGCCATTGCTCGCAGACGCATATCCTATCCCTCTATTCTTTCGTGTTTTATAACGTACTTTGTATACAATTAAGTTACAAATATTTTATATGATTTTTACAGGAATTTCAATAGTCATTCCTCTACTTTTTTTACCAGCAAAAGAGGCTGGCCTGGAGAAAGCTTCTGGTCTTCCAGTTCGTTCATCCGACTGATCTCCTCTGTTGTGGTAAAAAATTTTTTGGCGATCTCCCACAAAGTATCTCCCGGTTTTACCACATAGACGGTAATTCCCGGCAGGCTTCTCACTTTTTCCTTATCAAGAGGAGCTTCCTCCACCTTTTCGATGATTTTTTCCTCCTGACAGCTCACCACCAGAAGATTCAGGCTGACGGTTGCTTTCAGTTCTATTTCGCTGCTGTCAGCCATGGACGTAGAAAGCTGTTCCAGTTCTGCATGAAGATAATAGATACTGTCCTTAGTAATTCCTCTTGCCTCCACCACATGGCTAAAAGGAACCATTGTCTCCATGGAATAAAAAGGCATATCGTCGTTGCCTACAATATAAAGAATCTTCATATGGACAATACCGTCTGCCTGAACGCCATTTTCCACAATTTTCGTCTGGTCTACTTTTACCCGGCCCTGACTGTGGCAGATCTGCAGGATCTTTCCCTGGTTTTCCTTCATTTCTATTCGCCCTGTAAGTCTGCACTTGGAAAAATTACGTACCAGAAGGCTTTCCAACTTCTCTGTTCTGCCTTTTGGCATACACTGACGAAGAGGAGTGTACACGTCCAGGATTACGTCATGATCCTCTTCCCGATAAAGCTTCATATCAATTTCCAGCACAACGTCTGCAAGAAGAAGTCTTTCTTCCCCATCGGCGTCCGGCTTTACCTCCACCGACTGGTTAATGACAGAAGCCTCCATATTAGGGATCATATCTGCCGTACATCCGGCGCACTCCACTTCTCCAGAAAACGGAACAGAATATTCCAGCCACTGTACCGTTCTTCCCTCATCGTCTCCCACATAAAGCGCAAAGACAAAAAGCTCGCCTTTTGCCCTCACCTTATTTTCCTCCGGTCTTAAATCCAGTCCCCGCACGTCTGCCGTATACCACAGAAGCTCTGCAATATTCGGCTTGTTAGAAGCCAAAGTAATCTCCTCTTTTTCACGGAGGGTATCTTTTTTATGTATGGCAAGGCTGAGAAGACTCATGGATTTTTTTCTGACAGAAACCGAAGGATCACTAAGCTCAACAGGAAGACGGATTCCTGCCAGTTCATCCACCACTGCATAAAAGGTTACCACTGCCTTAATATTCAGTTTTCTGGAGTGGATCAGATGAAGGCTTAGATCTTCAATCTCCCATTTCAGGCACATTTTGTCCCCGCTTACAATCCCTTCCAGATTCAGTGTTTCCTCCAGAGGCAGTTTTGCAGAAAGACTATATACTCTTCCCTCCTCTTCTCCTACATACAGAAGATCTACGTTCAGATTTCCTCTCAGGAATCCGCGTCCTTCGTTCAGACGTACCTCATCCATGGACACATCGCCCTTATGCTGGATCATTCTGCCGATATCCGGCTTCACATCCGGCACGTTAAAATCCGCGTCAAAAGTCACCTGACTGGTGGCCCTGCTTTTTACGCGCAGCATTTGGATATCTTCTTTTTTCAGCTTCATTTATTTTCCCCCTGTCATAAGCCAAAATATTTGTCTGTCACTGAAACTGCACCGGTTCCTCCCGGTACTTTATTTTTACTGCAATATACGGATATGAGGGCTCGCCGCTCTGTTTTTCAGGCGGAGGACCTTTTAACTCTGTATGGAAAAACACAGCATTTCTTGAAAGAGATACCTCTTTTACCTGAATACTATAGCCGCCGCTTAGCTGTCTTCCATATCCTTTGATCAGATAAAGCTCTTCTCCGCTCTGATACGTCATTTGAAATTCTTCCGCCTTTCTCTCCTCCACAAGGTTCTGAGCCTCTTCCGGGAGCTGTCCCGGTTCTGTTACAGAATAAGAGAGGGGCTTCCTTTCTTCTTCCTCGATCCGTATCAGACGGCATCCGGTCAGATTCATAAAAAATAATATAAGTAAAAGAAGAGAGGCTGTTTTTTTCATCCTGTCCCCCTGATCCGCTCCTTGATAAGTATTCTATGTAATTATCAAAAGATTTATTGCAAGTATTTTCTAAAATTTGTATAATGATACTATTAATGCAGTGAAACACGCATTTGCTACTGTATACGAAAGAGGTAAAATTATGATCCGATTTATACTTGTTGCCATTATTGTTATCGGCTTTTTGATCCTTTCCATTCCAGTTCTTCTTGTAGAATGGATCATCGGAAAATTTTCTCCCATGACAAAGGATATCAGCTCTCTCCGTATTGTTCAGGGAGCTTTTAAATTTATCCTGTGGGTTGCCGGAACAAAGATCACAGTCATTGGCGAGGAGAACGTTCCCAAAAACAGCCCTGTACTTTACATTGGAAACCACAGAAGCTATTTTGACATTCTTCTGACATACTGCCGCTGCCCTATCCGCACCGGCTATGTTGCCAAAAAAGAAATGGAAAAGATTCCCCTTCTGTCCACCTGGATGAAATATCTTCACTGTCTGTTTCTTGACCGTAAGGATATCAAACAAGGGCTGAAAACCATCCTTACCGCTATTGAAAAAGTAAAATCCGGGATTTCCATCTGTATTTTCCCAGAGGGAACCAGAAACAAGGCTCTGGATGAGACAGAGCTTCTTCCCTTCCATGAGGGAAGCTTTAAGATCGCCAGTAAATCCGGCTGCCCTATTATCCCCATTGCCATGAACAATACGGCGGAGATCTTTGAAGCGCATTTTCCGAAAATCAAGCCCTGTCATGTAATCGTGGAATACTGTAAGCCTGTTTATGTAAAAGACCTGGATAAAAACGACCAGAGACATCTTGGCGAATACACACAGAAGATCATTCTGGATACCATAGAAAAAAATAAAAAACTTATATAATGCACAAAGGAACCCCTCACAGGCCACAAATGCCGGGGTTCCTTTTTACATTGAAATCAGATGATATATGCTATATACTAAAATTAGAATATAAAAAAGGAGGATACTTGATGAAAAGGAACATAAAAAGCCTTCTGGCAATGCTTCTGGCAGTCGTACTGGTCCTTGGCATGACTCCCGCCACCGCATCTGCCGCCCGCAGAAAACCAACTCCCGGAAGGGTCGCTCTTACCGGTATTTCTGCTCCGTCCTACAACAAAATCACGGTGAAATGGAAACAGGCTTCCAACGCCACTCACTACAAAATCTATTACAAAAAAGCTGGCACTCGTAAATGGATGGGCGTTGCAACTGTACAGGGAAATAAAACAAGCTACACTCATACCTCATCCCGCAAACGCCCCATTACCCCGGGACAGAAATATACCTACACAGTTAAAGCCTACAACAGCAAATACAAAACTTATGGGCGTTATAACACCAAAGGTCTTACCACAAGAACAAAGCCCTCTGCAGTAAGATTAAAACGCGCCGCCCTTTCCAAAGACAAAAAATCCATCTCAATTACATGGAATCGGGCGTCTGGATGCAATAACTACTGTATATACCGCAGAACACCTTCTACAAAATGGAAGCGAATCGCCAACGTACGTGTGCCGCGAACCTCTTATGTAGACAGATCTCCTGTAAAGGGGCAAAAAAATATTTACACTGTACGCAGCTACTACAGCCCCACCAAAATCTACGGCAATTACAATACCAGAGGACTTACCGTAAGCGTTCCAAAATCCGGCAGCTCCTCATCCCGGAAGATTACTCCAGGCACAGTTTCCCTGTCTAAAATATCTGCCCCGGCTTACAATAAGATCAATATCCAGTGGAAAAAGGCTTCCAATGCCACTCACTATAAGATCTACTACAAAAAAGAGGGAACCAGCAAATGGACAGGCGTTGCAACTGTAGCTGGAAGCACAACCTCCTACACCCATATTTCATCCAAAACCAAACCGATTACAATTGGGCAGAGGTACAGCTATACAGTCAAAGCCTACAACAGCAAATACAAAACCTACGGACGCTATAGCAGCAAAGGCCTTACTGCCAACACCAAGCCGTCCACAGTAAAATTAAAAAACGCCCTGCTTTCCAGAAATAAAAAATCAGTCACAATTTCATGGAACCGGGCGTCCGGCTGCAACCAGTATCTGGTATACCGCAAAAATCCTTTCTCCGGCTGGAAACGCATTGCCACATTAAAAAACACTGTTACCAGCTATACAGATCAAGCACCTGTAAGAGGAACTACAAATACCTATACTGTCAAAGGTTATTACTCTCCTACAAAAACTTCCGGCAGTTATAACACATCAGGCTGCTCTGTTTTTGTCCCGAAGTCAGGCGCTGACACAACCTCCAAATATACTTATGAAGTCAAAATTATAAATACTTACAATGAGTTTTATAATACTGCCAATACCGCGCCGTTTTTCTATATTAAAACAAATAATCCCAATGGCGACAGTATCCGTCTTAACTGGAGCCCGGATCCAGAAGGTCTAACGGAAAACGTAATCTCAACAGGATACTACCGGGACTTAAAGGGTACACAGGTTGGAAATATGCAAAAGGTTCAGGGCGGCTATGTTTGTCAGTTTTATCCCCAAAAAACAGGCTTCTATACGGTACTGGTACGGGAAATAAAACCACAGTTCCTGGATAATCCCTTATATGCAGATTCCAGCCTCTACTATTGCTATGAGACAAATGCTTCTGTTACTGTTACCATAAAAGACTATAAAAAAACTGGAGTAGAATGGATCAATGGCCTGATCAAAAAATACACCAAACCAGGTATGACGCCAAAAGAAAAGTTCGAGGCTGTAATTTACGGTGAATTTGTCAATGGTTCCAGGTATCGATATCCCACTACTATCAAAGGCGAGCAAGGCTATGCCTTTATGCTGAAAGAACAGGGCGCAATGTGGCAGAATCATCAACTTAATTCTTCCACCTCCCCAGGACTTTTGTGTGACATTGGCAACATCATAGGCTACCCTGTAAAAAGAGTATCTTATGATCTTTCTCACCCAGATCATGATGCTGTAGTAGATTCTTCCGGAAAATACTATTCCATCTGCCCTCCGGTATATACCGGACAAATCGACAAAGAAGACATTGAATATATTGATTTTTCCAAATATTAAGCTCCTTATAAGCTTCTTTGTCACATAAGACAGGTAACGATCCACACAGAGGCAGCCATGCCGGCCAGGGTGGCAATTAACGCTCCGGCCAGAGTATAGCGGGGCTTCTGGATTCCTACAGAGCCAAAATAAACGCTCATGCAGTAAAATACGCTTTCTGTAGCTCCAAGCATCAGCCCTGCCATCAGACCTGTCGAGGAGTCTGCCCCAAATTCTTTAAAAATATCCAAAAGCAGACCTGTGGCTGCGCTGGAGGAAAATAATCTAACAAGTCCAAGAGGAACGATCTGCGGCGGGATTCCCGCCGCAGTTGTTATCTTCCCAAGAATCTTTCCCAGAAAATCAAGAAAGCCGGAAGCTCTTAAAACACCTACGGCAGTCATAAGCCCTACAAGAACCGGAACAAGTCCTCTTACCGTGTTCAGGCCTTCCTTTGCCCCTTCCAGAAAATCATGATAAATATCCCTCTTTGTAAGAAGTCCCCAGCCAATTACATAAAACAAAAGAAAAGGTATCATAAACCCGGAAATATAGGAAATGATCTTCATTTTACTCCTTATATTTCTGTTTATGATACCTTATGAAGTACTTTTTCTGATTATGTACTATGTTTTTAATAATTACTGTCTCCAAAAGTTCTTTTCATTTATGATATTATTTTTTGTTTCTGGAAAATTTTTAAAAGCATTGCCAATGCAACGACTGTCACCAGTCCTTCTGTTACCGGGTACGACAGCCACACGCCCTGCATTCCAAACCAGGCGGAAAGAAGAAAGGCTGCCGGAATAATCACAAAAAGTCCTCTTAAAAGAGAAATCGTCTGAGCTGGAATCACCTTTTCCGTAGAAGTAAAATACATGGCAAGCACAATATTTCCTCCCACAAAAGGCGATGCCAGGAAATACAGTCGAAGACCCTCCTCAGCAATTTTCTGAAGCTGGCTGTTATGCTCACTGTTAAATGCAGAAGTAATAGGCGAAGCCAAAAAGAATACAAATCCATAAATAAAAGCGGAAACTGCCGCCATCATAACCACAGCATATTTCAGGATCCTTCTGGTGCTCTCATAATCTCCCCTTCCGTATGCGCGGCTGGAAAGAGGCTGCATTCCCTGAGCGATTCCTGTAAAAATCGAAGTCACCACCAGAGACATATTTGTCACCACTCCATAAGCCGCCACGCCAATATTTCCCCGGATTCCCAGAATAATAAAGTTAAACACAATGATCACGATTCCCGATGCCATTTCTGCGATCAGAGAAGGCGCTCCAAGGGAAAAGGTACTTCCAGTAAGCCCAAGACTTGGCTTCTGGATCTGAAAATGAAAACAATTCTTTTTCTTTATCCAGTGCCAGGACAGCCCTGCCATACCAAGAATATTTAAAATCGTATAACGGAGAAATTCTCCCAGACATGATGATCGTTTCATATTTTTCCTTTCAAAAGTCACAAAGTACGATCCGCCCATGCAAAAAAGCCTTCTGACAGTCTGAACGTCATTTTATTATAATACAAATGCTTCCGTATGAAATCCAGCACAAATGAAATTCCCAGGCTCACTCCCAGAAGGAACAAAAAGATCACTGCTGCATGTCGAAAAGAATATACGATTTCTGTCATCCACAAAGATCTGACAAAGGTATGAGTATAAAAAATGTCCGCGGAATGCTTTCCTAAAAATTCTAGAATCGGCTTTATTACAGGAAGTTCGATGACAAATTCATAAAGCCACCAGATCAAAGCTACAGGAATCACTCCATTCAGAGCAAACTCAAAATGCTCCATGCCCCAGCGGGTATCATACACCTTCATCATCGCAAGGATGGCCGCTGTAAGAAATACAAATTTCAAAATTTTTCCCATTGCCTTATTTTTCACAGGGGAAAATGCCTTCAGACGCTCCAGGATATTCTGATCTGCAAAGCATACTGCTATGGGAACTACCAGAAAGTATTTTGTCAGATGCACTTTTTTTTCCAGCATAAAACTTCCCAGAAGAAGAAACATGATCACCATAAGCCAGCTATATTTTTTGTAAAAGCGCACCATAAAGGGCATAAGCACAATAATCAGAATCTCCAGGCTTATGAACCACCAGGTATTGACCATCATCTGTGTTCCAAAAATATGACCTACCCCAAAGAAATCCATAAGCATTGCTGCTGCATTCTGCCAGAATCCGTCCCTGTATCTTCTTATGCCTAGGAAAAAACTAATTCCCATGCACACAAAAAAAGGAAGCATAAATAAAAAGAACAGCTTTACATATCTTTTCAGGACAAACATAAAAGCCTCATGTCCAGAAAATTCATAATCTCTGTAAGATGATTTCAGTGAAAGTGTAAGGCCATAGGCTGACAAAAAGGCAAACATTCCTACACATACAACCATACACCTGAAAATCTTAAATGCCGCCTCATCCGGAAGCGGCCAGAAGCTTACCGAGGCACCATACAGTCTTGATCTGGCAGAAAAGCAATGATATAAGAGCAGAAAAATAATCGCTACTCCCTTCACTGCCAAAGTATTTTGTTTTGTAAAGTTAAGTCTCTTTCCCATTATAAATATTCTATACCCTCCCTCTTATTTCTTTGCATATTTAAAGGCTGCTGTTTACAATAGAAGCAGCAACCTTTATTATACTTGAAACGCTCTGTTTTTTACAGACCTTTTTAGACGGTAATCAGGGCAACCGCATAAAAAATATTAATACCAAAATCATCACTTTTCCGTTATATAAAAAAAGGGTGATTTTTATGATGGAAATGAAAAAGTATTTTTCAGATTTGGTAGATAGCAGAGATAATCGAGGATTGAGACATACTCTCGTGGATATCGTAGTTATGGGTATTTATGCTGTCTTATGCGGTTATACGGATGCAGAAAATATGGCATTTTTTATGAAACTTCAAGAACCTTATTTTGAAAAAACACTGGATTTAAAGTATGGGACTCCTTCTGCGGATACCCTGCTTCGGGTGTTTGCGATTATAGAACCGGGAAAATTTATGGAGATGTTTTATCATTGGATCCGGGATGTACTGTCCACACTTCAAAAAAATGAAATTACGGAACCGCAACGGATTGCCATTGACGGGAAAGCAATTCGTGCAGCGGCAGTAAAGGGTGGGAATATCCCCTATATCATATCCGCATATTTGGAAAATTATGGTCTTTCCATCAGGCAGTTAAAAGTAGGAGAAAAAACAAATGAAATCAAAGAAATACCAAAGCTGTTAAAGAAACTTGATATTTCAAAATGTGTCATAACCATTGATGCAATCGGTTGCCAAAAGGAGATTGCGAAACAGATTGTAGAACAAAAGGGGCATTATTGTCTTGCAGTAAAAACAAACCAGGCAATCCTGTATGATGAGATCAGAGAATATTTTTCTTATGCAGAAAAGGAAGAACCTGAAAAGCTCAGGGCCTATGAGACACTTAAAAAAAATCATGGGCGGATTGAAAAAGGGAAGTACAAAATCTCACAGGATATTGATTATCTGACGGAAAAAGAGAATTGGAAGGGATTAAAATCCATCGGCAAGGTAGAAAGCATCCGGGAAATTGATGGAAAAAGAAGTACAGAAACAAGATATTATATCTTAGATCAGGAAATGACATCAGAAGAAATGTCTCATATCGTAAGAGGGCATTGGGAGATAGAAAACAGCCTGCATTGGGTATTGGATGTTCATTTCCGGGAAGATGCCTGTAAAATTAAAGCAGAAAAAGCAATGCAAAATCTGTCCCTGATCAGAAAAATTTGTTATAATCTGATGAAATTGGATAAACGGTTTGATAAAAAGAAAAAATGACTTATGAGAAAATGAGTATGTTATATACATATCATTTAGAATATGTGCAGGAATTGATTTTTGAGAAAATTGTGGAAAACATTTAAAAATATCCATCTAGGGAAATATTTCTCTAAATGGATATTTTTATGCGGTTGCCCTGCCAAAATAACAACTTTCATTCCTTTATCTCCCTCGTTATTTTTCATCACTGTATATCATAACAACGAATTCTATTCCTTTATCGTTTATTATAGCAAGGCTAACAGGGGGTGTAAATGGTTTATGCTCTCAATCGTCTACTCTACGTATATTTCCTTTTTATTTTA
>NZ_CALFLA010000105.1 GCF_937880195.1 uncultured Blautia sp. | reverse complement strand
TTCCTTTCTTCAAGTTATCAGTAAAACAGCCGTCCCACAAAGCATCAGATATATCTAATGCTATTATGTGACAGCCATATTTCATAATAAAAACTTATACTGCTTATCTGATATCTTCAAAAATCAAGTCTTTTTCTACCAGATCTATCCCTATAACATAATTCTTTTCCTGCTGCATGTCTGCAGGAATTTCAACTTCAATATAGCCCTCTCCTTCACAGCTTTTTTCAACAACGTACTCCAATTCTCTTCCATCTCTTACTAAATATACTCGTTTCACCTGATTACTGATATTCATCACATCAACCCTTACCATAGGTTGAAGAATATGCATATATAATTTGTAATCCTTAGTTGTCAAATCCCCCCACTGAAGTTCATATGGATACCCTTCCACTCTCTTTGTACCATAGATAGATTCACTATTTTCTCTTACATACTTTCCAACTTCATTAAGAATTTTGACACTTTCTTCCGGAACATTTCCATTTCCATCCGGGCCAATATTAAGTAAATAATTTCCTCCCCGACTATTAATTTTTAATAATAATTTTAATATATTATCTGCATTCTTCCAGTTATTATCGTATTTATTAAATCCCCATGTATCATTCAATGTAGCCGGAACTTCCCAGTCTCCTTCATATGGCAGCTTTGGTATATAATTGTCTCCAGTTGTCATATAATCTCCCATATGATTACCTGCGCGCCCACTGATAATACAATTAGGCTGAATGGATTTAACATAGTCAATTAACTGCTGAGTTTGCTCTACTGTTATACCCATAGGAGTGTCAAACCAAAGTAATGCAATCTCACTATAATTTGTCAGTATTTCTTTTAATTGAGGTATACATTTTTCGTCCAAATATTTTTGGAAATCTTTATTGGAATTATCCCGTCCTTTCATAAACCCATTCGGATCATCCCAATCTTGCGCCTGAGAATAATATAATCCAAATTTCATCTCATATTTATGACATGCATCTGCCAATTCCTTTACAAAATCCCTTTTACATGGTGAACTATCCACAGAATTATACGAATTGGCCTTTGAACGATACATCGCAAATCCATCATGATGTTTTGATGTAAATACAAGATACTTCATTCCCCAATCTTCTTTTGCTCTACGAACAATCTCTTCTGCATTAAAGCTATCAGGATTAAATTGTTTTGCTAATTCACGATATTCTTCTACAGGAATATTGAGATAATTCATAATCCACTCTGCTATATGATCTGTTTTTTCTCCTTTATACTCTCCTGCTAATAAAGAATATAACCCCCAATGAATAAATAACCCATATTTTGCTTCTTTAAACCATTTTTGTTTTGTATCGTACATATCCTGTCCCACCTTTTCTAACCTTTAATTGCCCCCGCTAATATTCCTGATTCAACTTTTTCATGAAGAATCAAATAAATAATAAGCATTGGTATCATTGACATAATTACAAATGCAAATTTAGGTCCATAATTCGTAGCATAATTACTGGTAAAACTAAGCATAGCTCGCGATACAGTATATTTTTCACTATCTGATATTAATATCAAAGAAAAAATCAATTCACTGTATCCATAGATAAATACTAAAATTGCCTCCGTAGCAATAATAGGTTTACATATAGGCAACAAAATATTTGTTAATATCCTAAAATCACCACATCCGTCAATACGCGCTGCATCATCCAATCCTCGATCCAGGCTTCCAATATAACCCGAAAACAAAAAAATTGCCTGTGACAGGTTAAAAGCTACATATACCAAAATTAAAAATAAATAACTGTTACGTGCTCCCAATGTACTGGAAATTTTGGAAATAGAAACCAGCGTAGTATGAACCGGAACCATTACTCCAGCCATAAAAAGGAAGTAAACGCCCTTTAAATATCTATAATTTTTTCTGGCAATTGCATATGCTGCTGGTAGTGCTATGATAACTGTCACAATCAAAGTTGCAATCGCAACAAAAAGTGAATTCGCAATAACACGAAATGCATTTGCTGTTTTGATAGCTTCTGGGTAATTTTCAAATATCCATTTATCTGGTAAAGAAAACATTCCCAAAAGAATATCCTCATTCGTCTTAAATGATGACAGCAGTGTAATTACTAATGGCAGAAATGTACATACGGCTAAAATTATTGCCGTCAAGTAAAGAAAAAACATATGTGTTCTTCTTTCAGTTCTTTTATACTTCATTAGTCTTTCTCCTGTTTAAAAATAACGTTGTTTAATAATACCGATAAAACAAGTCCTAAAACTAAAAGAATAATACCTATCGCGCTGCTTCGTCCCATCAGTTTAAATTGAAATCCCTGTGTATACAATAAAACTGCTGGTGTCGCGCTGGAATCAACAGGACCACCATTAGTCATAGCCCATACAATATCAAAAGCTTTTAAACACCCCGTAATACACAATACAGAAAAAACCATAAACATATTCTTGCACAAAGGAACAATTATATAAATAATTTTCTTTAATCCAACACAGCCATCTAACAAAGCAGCATCATGTACATCGTTCGGAATCGCTACAATACCTGCTGCAAATATCAACATATTATATCCGGCATACATCCATTCATTTACTAACACAACGCACCATATATTAACGGTAGGCGTTGCCAACCAATTCATAACCAATTCTTCTAATCCTATGGCTCTCAAGAATCCTGCCAAAAGTCCAATATCTGAATTCAATATAAAAGTCCACATCAGACCAACTGCCGTTGTTCCTAACATAACTGGCATTAAATACGAAGCTTTAAAAAATTTAGTAAATCTGATCTTGGAAGTCACTAAAAGCGCCATACCAAAGGCAAGCGGCATTAGTACCACAAAACCTCCAATCATAAAATACAATGCATTCAGCATACTATTCCAAAATTTTTCACTACTCAAAATCTTTATGTAATTCTCAATCCCAACCCATTTTAATGGAGATGTTGCAACACCGTTCCATTGATTTAATGACAACCAAAATGTATTAATCACAGGATAAATTACAAAAATAGCAGTAATTGCAATACCTGGCAATACAAATAGTATTGATTTAAAAAAAGCAATTCTTTTTCTATTGGAAGATACCATATAGCATACACCTCCTACCCAAGTATGCACAAATACAGTAGAATATGCTCCTATGTATTTGTGCATATCTGGTTATTCCTTCTGATACTTTCTATTCTGTCTTATTCATACTGTGCAATCGTATCTACAATTGTTTTGCCTAACGTCTCTGCATCCGTTCCCATAGCAATACTCTGGAGATTCTGACGTACAGTATTGATCATATGAGCCGCAATATCATAATTCTCAATATCCCCTCGTACTTCCTGAGTTTCAGCAATAATTGCTTTTGCCTCTTCCATCAGATAACTTCCACTATCTCCTTCAAAATCAATACACATTGGAACCGGATATCCCTTTGAAAATTCAATGAGCTGTTCTTCACTTGTCATGTATTTCAAGAACAATACGGATGCTGCTACCTCTTCTGGATCACCTGTATCTACAACATAATAGGCATCTGTTCCGCCGCCCATATCATGATACTGATATTCTTTATTTACATACGGCATACGAATCGCATGAATTTTTTGCTGGTCAAAAAGCTCAACACCTTCATGCTGTTCACCACAGTACCAGGTTCCCATTGTCATAAACGCAGCTTTTCCAGTATTAAATATAGCTCTTTCCTGCATATCATCATTTCCTAATAAGTTAGTTCCCAGATAGCCTTTTTCATATGCATCAATCATCATCTGGTAAATTGCAGTCTGTTCTTCTCCATCATAGGATAATTCTCGTGTTCCTAACTTTTCAGCAATATCGCATCCATATGTTTTATAGTTTAATGCTGAATGAAGATGACCAAAACGATAGTCTGATTTTTCCCCTATATCAAACGGCTGAATTCCATTAGCTTTTAATTTTTCACAAGCTTCCATCAGTCCGTCCCAGCTTTCCAATGAAGCAACATCAATATCGTTTTCTTTCAAAATATCTTCATTATAGAACAGAAGTACCTGGTATGCAGACCATGGTGTTCCATAGCTTCCTTCTATTCCATATGCAGTATAATCTGTAAGGCTTTTACCTAATGAATTAAATGAATCTTTCCATTCCGGGTATTGCTCAAAATAAGGCTCCATATTTACAATCAAGCCCGATTTAATGTAATCTGCTATACGAGAACCGCCGTATTCCAAAATAATATTCGGCATAGATGCTTCATCAGACATTAATACTGATTCTGAGTTCAAATATTCAGATTCCGTAGGAATATTAATCTGTTCAATATTAATACCTGGATATTTTTCCTTAAATCCTTCAACAATATTCTGAAATAATGTTCCTGTTATATCTCCCATATCCCATCTTGTATGGAGAGTAATTGTAACATCTTCAAACTCCATATTTTCTACATCGTAAGAAACTTCAGTTTCTTTCGCCGCAACATTTACAGCTTGAAATGTTGTTAAAGCCATAATCCCTGTAAGTAATAGCGCTGTTAATTTCCTCTTTTGCATTTGTTTTCCCTTCCTTTCATTATTTGTTTTGTTAAGTACCTCTATTTTACCTCTGCAGAGTAAAATTTCTGAATTTTCTTTTCAAAAAAATAGACATAAAATAATTCTAATCTCTTAGAAATCATTCTATGCCTTCTCTCTTCTCCAAGCATCTCTTGTTATATTAACAATATTTTATCATAATCTTTTTATTTTTTCAAGTATTTTCACGTATTATTTCTATTTTTCCCGAAAACATCTCATTATTTTTTCTAAAATTCTATATTTTTCACCTCTTGTCTTGTGATTATTTCACACATCTGATTTGCAATGTTATTCTTTTCAAATACACGAACATAAAATGTGTATATCACTTGCTGTTTTTTATGCCTTCGGATATTAGTCCCACATATTTCTATATGTCTTTCCTGCAAAACCTTTTCAAAATTTCTCAACGATACAATATCATCATCCATATATACAACAATTTTACCATTTACTTTACTTCCGCGAAAAGTCACCTTTTTAATTACAATCTGGGTAATCAAAATCAAAGCTGACGCGGTTCCGGCCAAAAAGTACATTCCTGTTCCACAAGCAATCCCGATTGCTGCTGTCACCCAAATTCCTGCTGCTGTAGTAATTCCCTGCACCTGGTCTCTCTTCGAAAAAATAATTCCTGTTCCCAGAAAACTAACTCCCGTTACTACAGTATGTGCTACTCTTGATATATCCACTTGAGTTTTTTCTGACGCTACATCAAGAAATCCATATACAGAAACCATTGCAAATATTGATGCACACACTGCAACAATTACATAAGTACGCACACCAGCCACCTTTTGATTCTTGGATCTTTCTGCTCCCAAAAGAATCCCCAAGCCCCCAGCAAACAGCATGCGCACTATACATTCTAATTCTATATATTCTGGAAAAAAAGACAATTTCATGTCGTATCCCTCAACTATATCCCAATAGATTTTATATTACTGTTCTCTTTTATAAATTCAAGTATATCTTCTGCTTTTAATGTTCCCGGCATATGTACATCCATTGTATATGTAATAGTATGATCTCTGTGGCGTTTCATTTTCATTCCACAGATCCTTATCTTTTTTCTTTCCATCATTTTTCTTAACTGTATAAATGACTCTGAATCTTCTTCCATTTGAACAACTATTCTACTACTGATTAATTTATCTATTCCCTGACCATTTCCATAGTGAAGAATAAATTGCACAATAATGATTAAGACGGTTCCTGCAATTCCTAAAATATATAAACCTGCTCCTATTGCCATACCTATAGAAGCCGTTACCCATATTCCGGCTGCCGTCGTTAATCCTAAAACGATATCGCCTCTTATACTTATCATGCCTGCGCCAAGAAAACTAACGCCTGTTACTACATTTGATGCAATTCTTGCCGGATCTGCTCGTACACCATTAAGAGAAAGCATATCTGAAAAAGCATATTTCGAAACTATAACAAATAAAGCAGCGCCCACGGCAACAATCATATGAGTTTTTACGCCTGCTTCTTTATGCCTGTGTCTCCTCTCTATCCCTATAATCCCTCCACAAACGCATGATATCAGAAGGCGAACAGCAAATTCTAAATCCAAATTTGTAACCCATGTCTGTGGCATTTTACACTTCCCCTTTTTACATTAACCATACATCTGGATTTGTTGAAGAAACAGAAATTGCTCCTGCATCTAATGCCTCCAAAACGTCTTCTCTGTCAGAGATCAGACCTCCCGCTATAATAGGTATCGGAAGCATTTTACAGACCTTTTTAATAATTTTGGGCATTACGCCAGGTAAAATTTCCAAGACATCCGGGTTTCCTGTTCTGATCAAATTATCTATATTTTTAAACGCCATTGAATCAAGAACAAAAACTCTTAAAATAGTATATAAGGATAAACTATTTGCTTTTTTTATCAGTGATGGTTTGGTTGAGATAATCCCATCTACATCCGTGTTTTCCTTTAAAAACTGTACGGCAATTTCTTTTCCACTAAGTCCGGTTATAAGATCAATATGGGCTATTGCAATTTTTCCCGCCTTATGTAATTTATCCACAATATGCTTTAAGCTACAAATATCTCCATATAATATAAACACCACTTTTATTTCATTATATCTGCAGCATATATCCAACCCTTCGTCATCTTTGATAGCTGCAATAACCGGATTACTTTCAAGCAGATCATAAAATTTATTATTCATTTGTACTACCGCCTTTCCAAATAAAAAAGTATAGTATCTCAAACTTTTTCTTGATACTATACTCTACATTCTCCGTATCTATTTAATTTATACAAAATAATATCATAAAATTATAGTTTTTGCAACTAATTTCAACAAAAACAAACCATATATAATTACATAATCAAAAGAATTGAGATCAGAAAGATTTATTTTTTTAAACTTTTTTCTGATCATAATGTTCTTAGTCCCCTTATATATTGTACTACCGCCTTTTCTCCATCATTTTGAACTGATAAAATCAGAAACATCTTTTGTTTCATAGTCCTTCCATCTGGGAAGCGGCTGATTTACATTAAGACTTTCTTTTATCGCTTTATAATAACATAATTTTCTGAGTATATGGACATAGTTTTTCTGCAGATTTTCTATCTGGTCTTCTACCGTTTCCTTCCTGGTTTCCAAAATATTTAATATTTCATCAATATTTTCCGGCTCTGATTCCTCATATCCAAAAAACTGTTTCAGCTGCACAATGGTCATTCCTGTATTTTAAAAACAGCAGATTGCTTTTAAACGTTCAATATGCCAGTCTGTAAAAATACGCTGACCTGATGAGTTTCGCTCAATATTAGGAAGGATCCCGGCGTCTTCATAATACCTCAAAGCAGATGATAGGATATGAACATTTCAGAAATTTCTTTTATTGTATAAGCTGACATTTTATCCTCCAATTTATTAAAAATCTTGCAAAAAATTTCAAATTACCTATTGACTTAAAGTGTACTTGAACTGCTAACCTAATGTCAATAAAAAATTTAGGAGGCTATGACAAAGTTATAAAGTCTCTAAAAGATGCAGACATTCCATTTATAGAGCTTGGCGGCGTAAAACCGAATCCAAGAAGCGGACTTGTATATGAGGGCATTGAGCTTTGCCGAAAAGAAAAAGTAGATTTTATCCTGGCAGTAGGCGGCGGCAGCGTTATTGACTCTTCTAAAGCAATTTCCCTTGGCGTTCCTTATGACGGAGATTTTTGGGATTTTTATGGAAGCGGAAAAGAGATCAAAGAAGCGCTTCCTGTTGGAACTGTGCTTACTATTTCAGCCGCCGGAAGCGAAGGTTCTAATGGATCCGTTATCACAAATGAAGAAAATTTATTAAAATGGTCTGCAAGCGGCGATATCATCCGGCCAAGATTTTCAATATTAAATCCTGAATTTACCTGTACGCTTGGAGCATACCAGACAGCATGCGGCATCACTGATATTATGGTGCATGTTATGGAACGATATTTTACAAATACCAAACATGTAGAAACCACAGACCGTATTTGTGAAGCGCTTTTAACAGCAGTTCTTGAAGAAGCTCCAAAGGTAATGAAAAATCTTCAGGATTATGAAGCCCGGGCAAATATTATGTAGGCAGGAATGCTGGCCCATAACGACATTGCAGGCGTAGGCAGAGAACAGGACTGGGCAAGCCATGATATTGAACATGAACTTTCTTCCTTCTATGACTGCGCCCATGGCGCCGGACTTGCGATTATCAGTCCTGCATGGATGAAATATGTATATAAGCATGACGTAATGCGCTTTGCTCAGTTTGCCGTTCGTGTATGGAAATGCAATATGAATTTTGATGATCCAGAAAGCACAGCTCTTGAAGGCATTGCAAGATGGGAAAACTTCCTGAAGTCAATCGGAATGCCGCTTTCATTTGCAGAAATCGGCGCTAAAGAAGAGGATATCCCTAAAATGGTAGCCCATCTCAGTAAAAAAGGCGGAGTCGGAGCATTTATAAAAATTCATGAGAAAGAAGCAGAAGATATTTTCCGCCTGGCAGTAAGATAACTGTTTATATCAAATCTGACTGTCAAGGATTGCCCCTTTCCATCCTTTGGCTTATAATAAGCTTATCATAAATTCCGGCATTTTGCCGGACAGAAAGGATTTATCTATGAAGCTCAACCCCTTTTGCCTGTGCTGTATATTAAATAAGCAGGAAAAACTGATCCGCTCCTACCCGGATATGGAGAAAAAAACTGAATACATGAAAAAACTGATGGCGCTTATTGCCAATACCAAAGAAACTGACTGCGCTCCCAGTCTTTCTGTAGACATTCAGAAGCTTTACAGCAGCTTTTGGAATTGTCCTGCTGAGGATTACACAGAAATCAAAAAAGACTTTAACCGTTTTATGCTGGATATAGAACATACTCTGGAAGAAAAAATCCGAAGCTCTGCAGATCCTCTTGAAAAAGCCCTTCTTTATGCCCGTATTGGCAATTATATTGATTTTGCAGCTCTGTCTAATGTAAATCAAGAAACAGCCCTTACCCTTCTGGAAAACAACAGCGATTCACTGGATCAGGAAGAATACAGCATTTTCCTTAAGGAGCTTAACTCGGCAAAACGTCTTGTCTACATTACTGACAACTGCGGAGAAATCGTACTGGATAAGCTGGCAATAAAAATTTTAAAAGAAACTTATCCAGATCTTGATATTACGGTACTTGTCCGCGGATATCCGGTTATCAATGACGCCACTATGGAGGACGCAGAAGAAATCGGACTAACTGACCTTGTAAAAGTAATTGATAACGGAAGTAATGTAGCAGGAACCTGGATACCTGGGATCAATCAGACTGCAAGAGAGCTTCTGGAAAACGCAGATATGATCATTGCCAAGGGACAGGGGAATTTTGAAACTATGAACGACTGCGGACTGAACGTATACTACCTGTTTCTCTGTAAATGCGACCTGTTCCAACGGCGTTTTCACGCCCAAAACCTTCAGGGTATGTTTTTGAACGAGCGGCGTCTGGTCATGGAACAGGTGTAATGCCCCTTTTGAAAATCAGCAAAATGTACAATAGCCTTTTGCTTTTCGTCAATATGTCAACAAACCTCTGAAATCTTTGTAGATTTCTTCTCTGGAAGAGAACTGCTCTTTTGGTTATACTGAGTACAGTTCAAAACAAAAGCAAAAACATTTTATACAATATTACCTGGAGGGAAATCAAATGGCAAGTTTATCTTTATCTCACATTAACAAAGTTTACCCAAACGGTTTCGAGGCTGTTAAGGATTTCAACCTTGAGATCGAAGACAAAGAGTTTATCATTTTCGTAGGACCATCTGGATGTGGTAAATCTACTACACTTCGTATGATTGCCGGACTGGAAGAAATCTCCAGTGGTACTCTTAAAATCGGCGACAAAGTTATGAACGATGTAGAGCCAAAGGATCGTGATATCGCTATGGTATTCCAGAACTACGCTCTGTATCCTCACATGACTGTTTATGATAACATGGCATTTGGCCTGAAACTTCGTAAAGTTCCGAAGGATCAGATCGATCAGCAGGTTCGCCAGGCAGCTAAGATCCTTGACCTGGAGAAACTTCTTGACCGTAAACCGAAGGCTCTTTCCGGTGGACAGAGACAGCGTGTTGCTATGGGTCGTGCTATTGTTCGTAATCCTAAGGTATTCCTTATGGACGAGCCTCTTTCCAACCTGGATGCAAAACTTCGTGTTCAGATGCGTATTGAGATCTCCAAGATCCACCAGAACCTGGGCGCTACAATTATCTACGTAACACATGACCAGACAGAGGCTATGACTCTTGGTACAAGAATCGTTGTTATGAAAGACGGTGTTGTTCAGCAGGTAGATACACCTCAGAACCTGTACCAGAAACCAGGCAACCTGTTCGTAGCTGGATTCATGGGATCCCCGCAGATGAACTTCCTTGATGCTGAGATCAAAGAAAACGGCGCTGATCTTGTTGCTAAAATTGGTGAAGACGAAGTTGTTATCCCGGCTGCTAAAGCAAAAATTCTGAAAGACAAAGGCTATGTTGGCAAAACTGTTGTTATGGGTATCCGTCCTGAGGACGTAACTGATTCCGCTGAGGGCGCTATGTCTTCTGTAGTTAAAGTTTACGAGCTTCTTGGCGCAGAAGTATTCCTGTACTTTGATGTAAACGGAACACAGATCACAGCTCGTGTAGATCCTCGTACAACTGCTAAAACAGGCGATCCGATCCGTTTCAGCTTTGATATGGATAAAGCTCACTTCTTTGATAAAGAGTCTGAGCTGGTTATCACTAACTAATTACAAAAATTTCACCCCTGAGATAATTCTCAGGGGTGTTTTTGTTTCCATAGTTTTGTTTTAGCGGTAAATACCCTGCTGCAACTCTTCTGCCCAGGACTGCAGATTGTAGGTGCTTCCTCCAAACAGCTTCAGGATCACGCCGCTGGGGTCTTCTTCATTTGCAAATGAGTTGGCCTCGTCTGTATCCACATGCATGGCAAGACGGAAAGAAGGGCTTACACGCACCACCACGTCAGAAAAGATCAGAGACCGTTCATAGCTACTTGTAATCACAAAAACATTCTCATTATCTGATACATGACAGCGGAGGGCGTCGCTTGGCGTCATATGTATATGGCGTTTCGCCACGATCACTCCCTCTTTTAATTCAATCTGTCCGCAGGGACCGCTAAGTATACATCCAGGTGTTCCCGCTATATCTCCAGACTGCCGGATCACGCCGGGAATCCCAAGCTTTCTTGCATCTGTCACGGAAATTTCCACCTGAGTTGCAGACCGGAAAGGCCCCAGAACAATTACATGTTCAAAGGAACCCTTCGGCCCTGTTACAGTAAGCCGCTCCTGGCAAGCGTACTGTCCGGGCTGGCTCAGTTCCTTCGTATAGTGCATCTGCGCATCTGCGCCAAATAAAATTTTAAAATCCTCCTGAGACAAATGAATATGTCTGGCAGAAGTCTCAATCGGAATTTTGTGGCTCATAATTCTATCCCATCCCTCTTTTAATTTACTATAGTAAAATTTTATCAGAGAGAAGCGTTTTTTTCAAGCAGTAAAATCCTTTTTCCCTGTGATCGTCTTTATGGGTGGAATACATTTTACGGCAGTTTTTGTAAGATAATTGCATTTTATTTTGTCTTTCGATATAATATAGAAATACAGCGAAGGAAAGGGGATAATACCATGTCGATACAGACTACTTTACAAAAATACATGGACGACTGGAAAGCCATCAGCGGCCTTGATTTCTGTCTTCTTACAGAAACCAACGAGATTTTTGTGACAACCTGCTCCCGCAAGCTTCCCTCTGAAACCAGGTTGGAGGAATTTCGCGCCGGTAATGCACTGATCATGGCAAATGCCAGCCGCTGTCTCTATAAGATCATATACAAAGACAGGCTTACTCATGTTCTCATTGTATGGGGAAGCGGCGAAAGCGTACCCACCATCGGCCAGCTTGCAGTCTGCCAGGTGCAGAGTCTTTTGGAAGCCTATGCAGAAAAAAACGACAAAAACGCATTTATGCAGAAACTTCTTCTGGGAACATATGGAGAAATAGAAGCCTTTAACCGGGCAAAAAAAATGCACATTTCCTCCACTGCCAGACGAGCTGTTTTTCTTGTTGAAACAAGGCAACCCAGAAACGAACATGCCCTGGCTACTATCCGAAATATCTTCTCTGCCAGAACAAGAGATTTTATTACTTCCATTGATGATTCCGGCATTATTGTGATCCGAGAGCTTTCTTCCACCGAATCCGGTGAAGATCTTGAAGAAATTGCTTTTCTGCTGGTTGATATGCTGGGAGCAGAGGCCATGACCCAGGCTTGGGTTTCCTACAGTAATACTGCCGATGATCTTATGTCCCTTTCCAATGCCTATAAGGAAGCAAAAACCGCCATGGAAATCGGCAAAATATTTTATTCAGAAAAACAGGTTTTCAGCTATCGAAAACTTGGCATTGGAAGACTGATCTACCAGCTTCCTGTTCCTGTATGTGAAATGTTTATTCAAGAAATCTTTGGCAGCGAATCCCTGGATTCCCTGGACAATGAAACCCTTACTATCATCCGTACTTTCTTTGAAAATAATCTGAATCTGGCAGAAACCTCCAGGCAGCTTTATGTTCACCGCAATACTCTGGTATACCGTTTTGAAAAAATCCAGAAAAAATTCGGCCTGGATCTTCGGACTTTTGAAGACGCTATGACCTTTAAGCTGGCTATGCTGGTAAGCGGATATGTCAAATCCAGCCAGTACAAATCCTAGCATAAAATTATTTCTATTCAGATTTTCTTTCCGCTGTCAGAAGGCTTTCTCCGCTTTACGCGCTAGGGCAAACTTCTGCAGGCAGTTATATTCAATATGCATCTGGTCGCATACTCACGGAGCGTTTTTGTATAATGGTTATACCATTATCTTCCCCTGAAATACATATCAAAAACTCCCCAGGACTAAAGTCCTGAGGAGTTGAAAATGTTTTTGAAGTTGTGATAACTCGTCTCTTCACTGCCAGCTATCAGCAATGGTATCTGGCTTTTGTTATATCCATATTAAAGTGTTACCAGAATTTATTTGATTATGTAGGTAATTTATTATTCGTTATCATCTGAAAAATGAAATAATTCTTCAACAGTTGTCTCAAATACTTTAGCAATGTCCAGGGCAAGCTTTAAGGAAGGATTGTACTTTCCATTTTCCAGATTTCCAATCGTTTCTCTCCTTACATTTACTAAAAATGCTAAATCACCCTGACTCATATTATATCTGGCACGATACTCTTTCAACTTCGTATGAAGCATAGTCTTCCATCACTCCTCTACTTTTTCTAGCGTTTTCTTTTTTTCTTTTCGAAATTTAAACATGCTGATAGAAAAAACAGAAATCATCAGTGTCATACTCAAAAACATAAGAAGAAATACAATCATATACTGTTCATACGTAAAGATTCCCATTGTTACAGAGTTTTCTCTTATTACAGTTCTTTTTACCTCGTCTCCAAACCATGAGTGACATATTCCTCGTGTCAGTAGCACCAGCATCGTAATTGTCATTACTGTAAAAGTGGTCCAAAATCCCCGTGTACTGGATTTACGGACGTTTTCCCAAAATAATTCATCAGCCTCCATTTTCGTATAGGGGAAAAAAGAGAAAAACAATAAGAATGGTGAGAATATAGGGGCAAAAAATATTCCTATAATTCCCAGAATCCCCACCCAGCCGATATACGATAATGGATTTGATGGGAACCACTTTTTTAATCTGTTTCTTATACAACTATTTCTCTTCATATTGATACCCCCTATATATGCGAAATATATATCTTTATGTTATATATATCACACATATACTCCATTGTCAATAGAGTCCGGTCAATCCACCACTCATATATAAAAGGTAAATTAAACTTGACATAAAGAACAAAGCGGACAAGTACGCCTCGAACTCCCTCAATCCCTCAATCCTTAAGGGCACTGAAAAAGTCTAATTCTAAAAAAGAATTGGGC
>NZ_CALFLA010000104.1 GCF_937880195.1 uncultured Blautia sp. | reverse complement strand
CCTAAAATAAGGGGGGAAGGGATATGAAAAAGAAAAAAGGAAATTTTGTGCCACGATTTCTGAAAAAGCTGCTTGTTCTGACGCTCCTTTTCAGTCTGACGGCAGGGACGGTTTCGGTTCTGCCTGTACATACTGAGGTTTTTGCAGCAGCGCAAAAAAAGACAGGAGCAAGGAAATTCCGGGTTCAGCTTGGCGGAACAAGGCAGCGTTACTATTTAACGAAAAAAGAATCCACCTGGCTTTTGACTGACAGACATGGAAAAAAGGTAACCGGCTTCCAGTATATCCGGGTACCAAAAGGCAAAGAACTAAAAACAGGTTATTATTATTTTAACAGCAAAGGACGTCTTTGCCGTGGGAAACATTTTCATAAGATAAATAAGAGGATCGCTAGACGCACCTTTAAAGGAACTTATTATTTCGGAGAGACAAACGGAAGACTTCTGAGAAAAGCCGGATGGCGTACTATCGGCGGTAAAAAATACTATCTGGATTCCTTTGGAAAGCGGTACGAAAAACGGTGGAAATCCGGGTACTATCTCCAGGCAGACGGAACCATTGCAAGAAATAAACAGATTTCCAAAAACGTTTGGGTAAACTGGCAGGGTCGCAAATGCAAAAAAGCAGATATCGGCATGAGCGGACTTGGAAAACAGCTCCAGAAAATGGTGAACAGTTACAGCGGAACCTGGTCAGTGTATGTGAAGGACCTGGAAAAAGGCGGAGAGATCTGTATTAATGACAGAGCAATGTACCCTGCCAGTACCATTAAGGCCTTTGTTATGGCATCGACGTTTGATCAGATCAAAAAAGGAAAGCTTTCCTATAATTCTGTCAGGGGTCTTTTAAACAGTATGATCACAGTCAGCGACAATGAAGCCTACAACCAGCTTGTAAGGTGCAACAGCCCTTCCAGAAGCTTTGTCAGCGGAGCGGGTACAGTGAATAAATACCTGAAAAGAAATGGCTACAAAAAAACAGGTTGTCACAGCAGTCTTCATCCGGCAGCCTCTTCTTTTGTAAGCGACGGAGGAAGCAACAGCGCCTCTGCAAAAGACTGCGGAGTGTTATTGGAAAATATTTACAAAGGTAAATGTGTGTCCAAAAGATATTCCAGAGAAATGGAAAAATTACTTCTCCGTCAGACGCGCAGAGGAAAAATACCTTCTGGAGTTCCGGCAGGCGTTAAAGTTGCTAATAAAACAGGAGAAACCTCCAGTGTACAGCATGACATGGCGATTGTATATGGTAAAAAGACAGATTATGTAATCTGCGTATTTTCTTCTACGGGAAATGAAGGATATTCTGTACAGCGTATCAGAGATATTTCCAGAACAGCATACAACTATTTGAATTAAGTATAAAAACAGTCGGTAACTTTATGAGTTTCCGGCTGTTTTTTTGGGGATAAAAGGAAAAATTACATGAATACATTGCAATTTTATGTGGAACAGAGTATTATGGAGTAACATATATTTTGAGGAGAGAGGAAAGATAATGGAAAAAAAGAGAGGAAGTTTTACAGACAAGCTGGGCTTTGTCCTGGCGGCTGCAGGATCTGCAGTAGGATTGGGAAACTTATGGAGATTCCCCTATCTGGCGGCAAAATACGGAGGAGGAATTTTTCTTTTTGTATACCTGATCCTTGCGGTTACTTTTGGATTTGCGTTGATGGTGACAGAGATTGCTCTTGGACGAAAGACAAGACTCAGCGCTATTGGCGCGTATCCTGCTCTGGATAAGAGATTTAAGTTTTTGGGATATCTGTCAAGTGTGATACCGTTTTTGATCACGCCTTATTACTGTGTGATTGGTGGATGGGTACTGAAATACCTGGTGGTATTCCTTACAGGACAGGTATCGTCAGCAGCCGGAGACGAGTTCTTTTCAAGCTATATCGCGCAGCCGGCAGCTCCGGTGATCTTCTTTGTGATCTATGTGACAGTTGGAATGCTGGCCGTACTTCTGGGCGTAGAAGGCGGAATCGAAAAGGCAAGCCGTTTTATGATGCCGGTTCTGGTTGTAATGACAGTATTTATATCTGTATTCAGCCTGATGCAGCCGGGAGCTATGGAAGGACTTAAATATTACCTTCTTCCTGACTTTTCAAGATTCAGCGCAACCACTGTTATGGCGGCAATGGGACAGTTGTTTTATTCCATGTCCCTTGCAATGGGAATTATGATCACATATGGTTCCTACATGAAAAAAGAAACAAGCCTGGAAAAATCTGTACGTCAGATCGAGATTTTTGATACGGGTATTGCATTTATGGCTGGACTTATGATCATTCCGGCAGTATTTGCTTTTTCCGGCGGAAGCGAGGAAGCTCTTGGAAAAGGTCCAAGCCTTATGTTTATTACACTTCCTAAGGTGTTTGACAATATGAAGTTCGGCACTTTGGTAGGCGCGGTATTTTTCCTTCTGGTGCTTTTTGCAGCCCTGACGTCTTCTATATCACTGACAGAGACCCTTGTTTCTATTGTAGTAGATAAGTTTAAGTTCAGCAGAAAAAAGGCATGCGGAATTGTGTATGTATGGTTGCTGGCTTTGGGAATCCCTGTTTCCCTGGGATTTGGAATCTGGAGCTTTATCGCTCCTCTTGGAATGAGCCTTCTTGACTTCTTTGATTTTACAAGCAACAGTGTCCTGATGCCGATTGCAGCTATTTTTACCTGCATCTTTGTGGGATTTGTAATTAAGCCCAAAACACTGATCGATGAGGTGGAGCTTAACGGAGAATTTAAAAGCAAGAAGTTTTATTCTGTTATGATCAAGTATATTGCTCCCGTGTGTCTGGTAGCGATACTGATCTTTGCTATCATGGAAGCCCTGGGTATGATCACCGTATAATCCTGTCTGGGAATCCTGTTTTTATGCGGAAAATAAATTTTCGCGAATTTTTGAAAAAAATTTAAAATTCCTATTGACTTTTCCTCTGACATGAGGTATTATAATCAAGCAGTCGCGAGAGAACGGCTGGTCAATAGGAAATGCAGGAGTGGCGGAATTGGCAGACGCGCAGGCTTCAGGTGCCTGTGGTCGCAAGATCGTGTGGGTTCAAGTCCCATCTCCTGCATTATTTTTTTGTCTTGGCGAAGTAAAGATGCCAAGAAATTTTGACCGGGGACATTAAATTAATCCCCGGTCTTTTAAGTAATAGTAAATCCCATCTTCAGCCGCATGACCGCAGACATCACAGGCAGCGGCTTTCAGTTCAGGGGAAGCGTTTGCCATGGCAATGCCATGCCCTACAGTCTGGATCATTTCGATATCATTGTTGCCGTCCCCAAAAGCCATTGCTTCAGAAGGGGCAATCTGGTAATATTCCAGAATTTTTTTAATTCCGATTCCCTTACTGCCTCCTGCAGGGATAATATCGGCTGCCCTGTCCCACCAGGCGGTAATACGGGCGCCTGGAGCATTTCTTAGAAGGGCATCATATTCATTTTCCCGGCATCCAAGCATAATCTGATAAATGTCATCTCTTTCAATGATCTGGTCAAAAGTTTCAGAAATCTCTACGCTTAGGTTTACAATAGAATAATAGTCAATGAGATCCTGTTCCATGCCGTTTGCAGCAAGAGCGGTTCTTGATGCCACAGAAACAGGACGCCCAATAGAGGCGGCGTTTTGGATGATGGTTTTTACATCATCCGATGGAATCGGATTACGGAAAATATCCTGTGTGGAATTATAACAGAGGGAACCGTTAAAGGTGAGGAAAGCGTCAAATGTAATACCGTCAAATCGAGGAAGCGTTATTGGGGCTCTTCCTGTTGCAATGCAGATAAGGATTCCCTTTTCTTTCAGCCGGTTCAGAGCTTCCAGGGTTTTGGGCGTTATTCTTTTTTGGCTCATATCCACCAGTGTTCCGTCAATGTCAAAAAAAACGATTTTGATTTTATCCATAGATGTATAAACCTCATTTCTTATTAAAAAAAATTTTTATGATTAAAATTACAACAGTCTTATTATAGCGTAAGATTTTTCTATTTTCCATCCTGTTTCTGTAAACTGTCAAAAAAACATAAGAATTATTTTCAGACAAACATAATTTTTTTTAGTGTCGCTATCTGTTGAAAAACAAAACCTCTTGTGATACAATTTTGAAGATTTAGGATAAAACAAGAGAAAGGGAGATTGTATGAAAGCATTTCTGATATTAGAAGACGGCCATGTGTTTACAGGAACAAGTATTGGTGCGGCAAGAGAAGTGATCAGCGAGATCGTATTTAACACATCTATGACCGGATATCTGGAAGTGATGACGGATCCTTCCTATGCAGGACAGGCTGTCTGCATGACCTATCCGCTGATTGGAAATTATGGAATATGTTATGAGGATCAGGAGTCCAGAAAGCCATGGATAGACGGATTTATTGTTCGGGAGTTATCACGTATTCCAAGTAACTTCCGAAGCGTGGACACCATTCAGCATTTCCTGGAGAAACATGATATTCCTGGTATTGCAGGCATTGACACAAGAGCCCTGACTAAAATTCTTCGTGAAAAGGGTACCATGAATGGTATGATCACCGTCGATGAAAACTATGATTTAGATGCAATTATCCCCCGCTTAAAAGCATATACAACCGGAAAAGTGGTAGAAAAGGTAACATGCCGTGAAAAGGAAATCCTTCCCGGCAAAGGACCGAAGGTAGCGTTGATGGATTTTGGCGCAAAGCGCAACATTGCTCGTTCCCTGAATGAAAGAGGCTGTCAGGTGACAGTTTATCCGGCTCTTACTTCCGCAGAAGAGATCCTGAAGGATCAGCCGGACGGAATCATGCTGAGTAACGGCCCTGGAGATCCTAAGGAATGTACTTCCATTATAGAAGAAATCCGCAAATTATATGAATCAGACGTGCCGATCTTTGCAATTTGTCTGGGACACCAGCTGATGGCCCTGGCAACAGGAGGGGACACTCATAAAATGAAATATGGACACAGAGGCGGAAATCATCCGGTGAAAGATCTTTCTACAGGAAGAGTTTATATTTCTTCTCAGAACCACGGATATGTGGTAGACGCAGAGCAGCTGGAAGCAAAGAATATTGCAAAACCTGCTTTTGTTAATGTAAATGACGGTACTAACGAAGGTATGGCATATGTGGGCAAGAATATCTTTACAGTACAGTTCCATCCGGAAGCATGTCCGGGACCGCAGGATTCCAGTTACCTGTTTGACCGCTTTATGGAAATGATGGGAGGAGACAGATAATGCCGAGAAATAAAGAAATCAAAAAAGTTCTTGTAATTGGTTCCGGTCCGATCATCATCGGTCAGGCGGCAGAGTTCGATTATGCAGGAACACAGGCCTGCCGTTCTCTTAAAGAGGAAGGTCTGGAGGTTGTGCTTCTGAACTCCAACCCTGCTACGATCATGACAGATAAGGACATTGCGGACAGAGTATATATTGAGCCTCTGACAGTAGAGGTAGTAGAACAGCTTATTCTGAAAGAAAAACCAGACAGCGTTCTTCCTACGCTTGGAGGACAGGCAGGATTAAACCTTGCCATGGAGTTGGAAGAAAAAGGCTTTTTGAAAGAGCATAATGTGCGTTTGATCGGTACTACTGCAGAAACCATCAAAAAGGCCGAGGATCGTCAGGAATTTAAGGATACCATGGAAAAGATCGGCGAGCCGGTTGCAGCTTCCAAGGTGGTAACAACAGTAGAAGACGGTCTTGCATTTACAAAGACCATCGGTTATCCGGTTGTTCTCCGTCCGGCATATACACTTGGCGGAAGCGGCGGCGGTATTGCCAATAATGAATATGAATTAAGAGAAATCCTGGAAAACGGCCTTCGCCTTTCCCGTGTAGGCGAGGTTCTGGTAGAACGCTGTATTGCAGGATGGAAAGAGATCGAGTACGAGGTAATGCGAGACAGTGCAGGAAACTGCATTACTGTCTGCAATATGGAGAATATCGACCCGGTTGGAGTCCACACAGGAGATTCTATTGTAGTTGCTCCGTCTCAGACTCTTGGGGATAAGGAGTATCAGATGCTCCGTACCTCTGCCCTGAACATTATCACAGAGCTGGGGATCACAGGAGGATGCAACGTACAGTATGCCCTTCACCCGGAAAGCTTTGAATACTGTGTGATCGAGGTAAATCCCCGTGTCAGCCGTTCCTCTGCACTTGCAAGTAAGGCAACAGGATATCCAATTGCCAAGGTTGCTGCAAAGATTGCTCTTGGCTATACTCTGGATGAGATTCCAAACGCCATTACAGGCAAAACATATGCAAGTTTTGAGCCTATGCTGGACTACTGTGTAGTAAAGATCCCTCGTCTGCCTTTTGATAAATTTATCACAGCCAAGAGAACTCTTACCACTCAGATGAAAGCTACCGGAGAGGTTATGAGTATCTGCCACAGCTTTGAGGGCGCTCTGATGAAAGCAATCCGTTCTCTGGAACAGCATGTGGACAGTCTTATGTCCTATGATTTCACAGAAATGGCAGAAGACGAACTGATCCGTGAGCTGGCAGTTGTAGATGACCGTCGTATCTGGAAGATTGCAGAAGCAATCCGAAGAGATATTTCCAAAGAATATATCCACCGTATTACCAAGATCGACCGCTGGTTTATTGATAAGATTGCTATTTTGGTAGAAATGGAGCAGTCTCTTAAGACACAGCCTCTTACTGGAGAACTTCTTCTTGAAGCGAAACGCCTGGAATTTCCGGACTATGTGATCGGAAATCTCTGCGGCAGAACAGAAGCTGAGATCAAGGCTCTCCGAGAAGGCTACAATATCAGAGCCGCTTATAAGATGGTAGACACCTGCGCGGCTGAGTTTGCAGCAGCAACACCTTATTACTACTCTGTATACGGCGGACCGGAGACAGAGAATGAAGCTGTTGCCACACCGGATAAGAAAAAAGTCCTTGTACTTGGTTCAGGCCCTATCCGTATCGGCCAGGGTATTGAGTTTGACTTCTGTTCCGTACACTGTACCTGGGCTTTTGCCAAGGAAGGTTATGAGACGATCATCATTAACAACAACCCGGAGACAGTCAGCACAGACTTTGATATTGCAGACAAACTGTATTTTGAGCCTCTGACTCCAGAGGACGTGGAAAATATTGTAAAAATCGAAAAGCCAGACGGAGCAGTAGTACAGTTCGGCGGACAGACTGCTATCAAACTTACAGAAGCTCTTATGAAAATGGGCGTTAAGATCCTTGGAACATCTGCAGAAAATGTAGATGCAGCAGAGGACAGAGAGCTCTTTGACGGAATCCTGGAGCAGTGTCAGATCCCAAGACCAAAGGGAGACACTGTATTTACCGCAGAAGAAGCAAAAGAAGTTGCAAACAGACTGGGATATCCGGTTCTGGTTCGTCCTTCTTACGTTCTCGGCGGTCAGGGTATGAGAATCGCGGTCAGCGACGAGGATGTGGAAGAGTATATTGGAATCATCAATCAGATCGCACAGGATCACCCGATTCTGGTAGACAAATACCTGATGGGCAAGGAAATCGAAGTGGATGCTGTATGCGACGGCGAGGATATCCTGATTCCTGGAATCATGGAGCATATTGAACGTGCGGGAATCCATTCAGGAGACAGTATTTCCGTTTATCCGGCTCAGACCATCAGTGAGACAGCTAAAGAAACAATTGCCGAATATACACGCCGCCTTGCAAAGGCTCTTCACGTAGTGGGTATGATCAATATTCAGTTTATCGTATGTGGAGAAGAGGTATATGTAATTGAGGTGAATCCTCGTTCCAGCCGTACCGTTCCTTATATCAGCAAGGTGACAGGAATACCTATTGTGCCGCTGGCAACAAAGGTAATTTTGGGTTATAAGCTGAAGGATATGGGATATGAACCGGGACTTCAGCCAGAAGCAAAACATATTGCTATTAAAATGCCTGTATTCTCCTTTGAGAAGATCCGCGGAGCAGATATTAGCCTTGGACCGGAAATGAAATCTACAGGAGAGTGTCTTGGTATTGCGGAAACCTTTAACGAGGCTCTTTATAAGGCATTTATCGGCGCAGGCATCAAACTTCCGAAGCACCGCAATATGATCATCACTGTAAAAGAAGAGGATCATCAGGAAGTAGTTCC
>NZ_CALFLA010000103.1 GCF_937880195.1 uncultured Blautia sp. | reverse complement strand
TTCCACATCATAACTCCTGATTTCATCTACCTTATTCTGCAAAGCTCCTATCTATATTCCAGTTCCTCAAGCCTGATCTCCATCCAAGGCTGAGTCCCCTTTCCCTCCATGTCGCTTTCAAAATGTATCCGCAAGATATTCTCATCCTTTAATTCCATTTCATAAGGCCAATATCCCTTCTCAAAGCTGTCTTTTCTGTAAAGTGTTTTGCCGTTTTTATCCACGATAAACAAATCCGGTCCCAGATAACCGCTGATATACAGAGTTCCATTTTTATCAAACACATATCCTTTTTCTGTTCCTGCTCCAATAAATTCCTCATTTTTCCAGACAATCTCTCCGGTAAGCTCATCCAGTGCAGCAACAACGCCATCTTCCACAAGATAGAAATATCCGTTTTGCTGTCCAATTTCACTGACCCGGTTGCACTGGGCTCCTTCATAAGAATCTGTCTTATATGTCCAGAGCTTTTTCCCTTCTTTGTCATAACTGGTAACAGTGGCATATTCCATGCCATTTTCCATAAAATGCTTAAAAACAATGCCTTTCTCAGGTTCAGAAGTACTATCTGCCACTACGCTGACCTGTGTAAGCGCGATCCAGCCGCTGGTGTCATTATAGTCAGTAAGCCCCCAGTTGTTTCCATTCTGTGCTGTCGCTTCCTTGAATATGGGAAGAAGAGTTCCGTTAGGTATCATGGACTCCTGTATCTTTCCATATTCCACGCCCGGTCCCCACCGAAAGTTCACGCCGCCGTCCGGTGCAGAAACCTCCACAGTATAATTCACATCCCATGCAGAATCCGGAAGCCTCAAATCAGAGGCTGAAACACAAAGCGGCGTAAACAAAAATAATGCAAATACTGCAGTCACGAATAAGAATTTCTTTCCCTTCATATTGTTCCCTTTCCCCCAATTTTGGAATCCATATACGCACCAAAAGTTTCTGTAAATAATTATATCACATCAAAAATTTTCCGTTAAGTTATTTAAAAAAAAAGAAAATCTTCCATAGTATACTCCTGCCCCAAAAGCATGGAATCCTATAGAAGATTTTTGTTTTTAAAGATAGTCCTGCAGTTCTTTTATGAGCGTTTCTTCTGCTTCAATTACATCCTCAGCCAGTTTTTTCACTTTTTTATCTGCATTTGGATATTGATGAAGGTAACGGTACAAAGATTTCACACCCATATTGCATCCATCAGTCAAAAGCTCTGCTGCTGCACGGTTCGGCTCATCCTCGCTGAATTTTATGTTGGATTTTACCCAGGACATCATTTTAGCCATTGTGGGCGGCTCCTTGCCTTCGTCATGAAAGGAAATTAAATATCCGTGGGTTGTATTTCCAAGTCTGGAGTGCGTTTCTATGCTTTTTTGAAGCAGTCTCCTAAGATTATTGTCTGTCACATGCTCCATCACATCCTCCAGTGAGGACACGCCCATTTTTATTCCTGCATTGCATTCTCTCAGCAGTTTAATTGTATCATCATCCATAATGTTACCTCCTGTTTTTGATACAGGATAGTATTTCCATAATGAAAAAAATCATTCACCTAAAGCGTTTTACCTGATTCCTGTGCAAACCGTTTCAAAATCCCCAGCATAACCTGTACTGCCTTATCCATCCCTTCTGCCGTAATATGCTCATAAGGACCATGGAAAGCGTATCCGCCTGTTCCCAGGTTGGGGCAGGGAAGACCGCGGAAACTGAGCTGCGCTCCGTCTGTACCGCCGCGGATAGGATCTGTATTTGGCTCCATTCCCAGTTCCTTAATAGCTGCCTTTGCATAGTCTACAAGAAACATACAGTCTTCCAGCTTTTCTACCATGTTCCGATACTGTTCCCGAATCTTAAGCTCCACAGTTCCCTGACCATATTTATCATTCAGAATTTTTGCAATATGTTCTAATGTTTTTTCTCTTGCTTCAAAAACTGCCGCGCTATGATCCCGCACAATATAGACCAGCTTTGCATGTTCCACATTCCCTTCTATCTCACAGAGATGGAAAAATCCCTCATACAGCTCCGTATGAGCCGGAGTCTCCAGTCCCGGAATCATTGCGTTGATCTCCATGGCAATCAGAGCGGCATTTACCATCTTGTTTTTCGCCTCTCCCGGATGAATATTTAAGCCATGTACTTCAAATACAGCCTCGCTGGCATTAAAATTTTCATAGACAATCTCGTTTTCACAGCCCCCGTCTGCCGTATAAGCATACTTTGCTCCAAAGCCCGGAATATCTAAAAGTCCAGCGCCGCTTCCCACCTCTTCGTCCGGGGTAAATCCAATACATACCTTGCCATGAGGCATGTCTCCTTTCAGAAGTTCCTCTGCTACTGTCATGATCTCAGCAATTCCTGCCTTGTCATCAGCTCCCAGAAGTGTGTTTCCGTCTGTAGTGATCAGGGTTCTGCCTTTCAGCTCACGAAGATGGGAAAAAGTCTGAGCAGAAAGGATTCTGCCGCTGTCTCCCAGGGGAAGATCTTCTCCATTATAATCGAAATGAACCTGGGGATTTACATGTTCTCCGCAAAAATCCGGCGCTGTATCCAAATGGGCGATCAGGCCGATTGCAGATCTGTCCTCATATCCCGGAGAAGCTGGAATATGGCCATACACATAACAATGTTCATCTACCCTTGCATCATTTATCCCAAGGGTTTTCATTTCATCTACCAGAACACGGGCCAGATCAAACTGACGTTCCGTTGATGGCGCTGTCTGACTGTTTTCATCACTGGTGGTATAAATTTTTACATAGTTTAAAA
>NZ_CALFLA010000102.1 GCF_937880195.1 uncultured Blautia sp. | reverse complement strand
GTAAGTACAACAAACGCTATTGAAGGTAAGAGAATTGTAGAATATAAAGGAATTGTATTTGGTGAGGTTGTCAGCGGAGTGAATATGCTGAAAGACTTTACTGCAGGAATGCGCAACTTTTTTGGAGGAAGATCTGCAGGATATGAGGAGGAACTTCAAAACGCCAGAGAGCAGGCAATCCATGAAATGGAAGAAAGGGCAGCGAAGCGAGGCGCCAATGCGGTGATAGGCGTAGACGTAGACTATGAGGTTCTGGGTACAGACAACGGGATGCTTATGGTGACAGTCAGCGGTACGGCTGTGGTGGTTGCCTGACAGATGCAGACAGAAAGAACAGGACGGGAATATCTGGAACAGACGATCTCCTGCCTTCACAAAAAGCTTGAGGAGGTAAATGCCTCTCTTGAGGCAGGAACCAGGGAGATCGAAGAAATGCATGAATATTACTGGGAAAACTATACAGAAATGGATCAGTACGGCTATGAGGAGTTTGACAACCGTCAGGCGCTTTTAGCCCAGGTGAACGCTAATCAGGAGCAGCTTCTTTTGAGAAAGAGATATCGGAATATGCTGGATTCTCCTTTTTTCGGCAGAGTGGACTTTATATATGAAGGCGACGAAGAACCGGAGCGTTTTTACATCGGTATCGGCAACCTTGCCGAAAGAGCCGGAAGCCGCCCTCTTGTCAATGACTGGAGAGCGCCTGTAAGTGGACTTTTTTATGATTATGACAAGGGACCTGCTTCTTACGACGCCCCTGCAGGGACAATGAAGGGGGAGATCACCTCCAAGTGGCAGTATAAGATACGCCGGGGAGAAATGGTATATGAGTTTGAAAGCGATATCAAGATCGATGACGATATTCTGAAAGCAGAACTGGGAAGCAGCGGAGAAGTACAGCTTAAAAATATTATCCGTACCATCCAGAAGGAACAGAATGCGATTATCCGCAATACAGAGGATAAGATCATGGTGATCCAGGGAGCGGCAGGAAGCGGCAAAACCTCTGTAGCTCTTCACAGAATCGCCTATCTTCTCTACCACGACAGGAAAAACCTGAAATCCTCCAATATTCTAATCCTTTCGCCAAACAGTGTGTTTGCAGATTATATTTCCCATATTCTTCCTGAGCTTGGAGAAGAGAACATCCGGGAAATGAGCTTTGACCTTTTTGCCTACAAAGACCTTCAGGACACGGCGGCAGACTGCGAGGATAAATATGACCAGATCGAGAAAGCAGTCAAAAATCCGTCCTTGTGGAAGCGGTACAGAGAAAAACAGTCCCAGGAATTTATTTCACGGCTGGACGGCTTTATTTTGGAGCTTGAGGATGAGCTTATGAATTTCCGGGATGTGGAATATAAGGGTCATGTTCTCACAGAAGGAGAAATCATCCGGCTGTTTTATTTTAAATTTTCGGAAATACCTCTTCTGTCCCGAATGGAAGCAGTTGAAGAATATTTTATCGACCAGGTGGAAACACTTCGTGGAAGAGATCTTTCTGAGGAAGAAAGAGAGGAACTTACAGAAAAATTTCAGAGCATGTATGGGGTCAGGGATTTTTACGTACTGTACAGCCGCTTCCTTGACAGGGAAGGATATGATCCTCTGCCTAAAAAGCCGTTGGAAAAACGAAGCCTGAAATACGAAGACGTTTACCCTCTTCTTTATTTGAAGCATAATCTGATCCGCTGCAGAGAACACAGGGAAATCCGTCATCTTGTGGTGGATGAGATGCAGGATTATTCCTGGGTTCAGTATCTTCTTCTGAAAAAACTGTTTCCCTGCCGCATGACTATTCTTGGAGACAAGGCCCAGACTATGGAGGAAAACAGACAGGACGTTATGGAATTTCTGCCTAGGATCTTTGGAAGAAATATCCGTAAGATCTATATGAACAGAAGCTACCGGAATACGGTAGAAATCGCAGAATATGCCGGACGGATCGTGGGAATGGAGGGGGTTGAACTTTTTGAACGCCATGGCGCCCCTGTAGAAGAAAAGGAATTTAAAGACAAAAGAGACGCTTTGGATGAAGTTCTAAAAACCTGGCTTTCGGATAAAGACAGGCTGGAAACAGCGGCAGTAATCTGCCTTACGGAGAAGGAAGCAGAAGAGGCGGCTCTTTATCTGAAGGAGAAGCTGGCGGAAAATACCTCCGGTGATCTGGAGGAAATTTCTTATTTTGACCGGAACAGCGGCAAATTTAAAAAGGGTCTGACCGTTACCACCTTCTATCTTGCAAAAGGCCTGGAATTTGATCGTGTTTATGGGATTTTTGATAAAAAGGACAAAAGCCCTCTGAAGCTTCAGGCAGAGTATATTACAGCTACCAGGGCGCTTCACGAACTTTTTATGTACAGCAGAGATTCCTGAAAACAGGGGAATATGACAGAAGTTTATACTTTCTTCATAGGATTTTCATATTCCGAAAAGGAAAATTGATTGACATGTATGTAATAAAATTGTAAAATATGGTACAAAGAGCTTTGAGAATGAATCTGTATTTCAAGGAGGATATCATGAAAAATAAAAAATTACTTGCTGTTTTAGCGGTTACGATATCTGCATCTGTCTTTATGGCAGGTTGCGGTTTTGGCGGCGACGAGCCGGAGGAGCAGAAGGTAGTCAGCGTAACTCCTGTGCCGGAGGTAACGAAGGCGCCTACAGCAACCCCTACCATTGCGCCGGACGTACAGAATACAACTTATACGTCAGCGGATAAGTCTATTTCCATTGACCTTCCAGATGCAACATGGGCAAATAAAACAGACGAGGCAGATACCATCAGCTTCGAGTCCCCGGATAACGGAAATATCCTGATTCTTCACGGACAGGGCGAGGAGACTATGGCTGCTACTGTAATCCCAAGCACTCAGGATATGGCGGTTTCTCTGGAACAGGCAGATAATGACAAGGTGCAGGGAACTGATTTTGAGATCCAGGACTACACATCAAATGATGTAAACGGAATCGGCGTTTACAGCTATGTAACGAAGATGCTGAATACAGAGAAGAGCGACGGCGCTCTCTATGTAGTTCATAAGGTATTTGCAAATGCCAGCGAGTTTTACAGCATTGAGGCCAGAGTAAAGAAAGAAGAAGCTCTTGCTTCCGTAAAAAGCGCTGTAGATTCTTTCAAGATGTTGGGTAATTCTTCTCTGAAGGAAGCTGCTCCGGGAACTGTTTCTGATAACGCAGGCGCAGCTGGTGCAGACGCAGCAGGAACAGAAGCTCCGGCAGGTACAGACGCAGCTGGAACAGACAGCAGTGCAGCAGGAACAGAAGCTCCCGCAGGAACAGAAGCTCCGGCAGAGAACGGCGGAGAGACAGCGTCCAGCGGAACTACCAACTCCGGCGGATTTACTGATGAGCAGCTCACCAATACAGACCAGACCAGAACAATCTACCGCAACTCTGACGGAAAGCCAACTGTTATCCAGCCGGACGGCAATGGAAACTGGGTTGACTTTGACGGCAATACCTACAGCTTTGCAAACGATCAGGACGTATACGCAGCGGACGGAACCGATTATTACTGGCATGGAGAGGCTGCAGACGTATATTATATGCCGCTTCCGTAAGAAAACAGGATTATCATAAGGCAGGATATTTTAAGGCAGGTGAGAGATCATCTGCCTTTTTATCTCAGCCAGTGAAAAAGGGATTATGCAGGAGGAAAAGACAAGTGGAAGCATATGGAAAATTTGCACAGGTATATGACCTGTTCATGGATAATGTTGATTATGAAAAATGGGCGGATTATATAGAAAAGCATCTGAAGGATCAGGGAATCGAAGAAGGGCTGGTTTTGGACCTTGGCTGCGGAACAGGAGCTATGACGGGATTGCTTGCGCAAAAAGGATATGATATGATAGGCGTGGACAATTCAGAAGAAATGCTTGCAGAGGCCATGAAAAAGAAAACAGAATCCGGTATGGATATTTTGTATCTTCTGCAGGATATGCAGGAATTTGAGCTTTATGGAACCGTCCGGGCAGTAGTCAGCGTATGTGACAGCCTGAATTATATTACAGAGAAGGAAGAACTTCTGGAGGTTTTCCGTCTGGTAAATAACTACCTGGACCCAAAGGGCATTTTTCTGTTTGACATGAATACGGTTCACAAATACAGAGACATTCTGGGAGACACAACCATAGCGGAAAACAGAGATGAGGGAAGCTTTATCTGGGAAAACAGCTATGACCCAGAAGAGAAGATCAATGTGTATGAGCTGGCAGTATTTTTGCCAAGGGAGGACGGGCTTTACGAAAAATGTGAAGAACTCCATTGCCAGAAGGCTTATGAGCAGTCTGAGATCGAAGAGTTGATCCAAAAGGCGGGAATGGAGCTTATGGCAGTTTATGACGCCTATACTATGGAGCCTGCAAGGGCGGACAGCCAGCGTTTATTTTTTATTGCAAGAGAATGTGGAAAATAAGGAGGAATTATGGATTATATTATAAGAGCAACAGCGGCGGACAGCCAGGTACGCGCCTTTGCCGCTGTGACAAAAGAAACAGTGGAAACAGCAAGAAAGGATCATAATACAAGTCCGGTGGCAACAGCTGCTCTGGGACGTCTTTTGACTGCAGGAGCAATGATGGGCGTAATGATGAAAGGCGAAAAAGATATCCTTACCTTACAGGTAAAGGCAGACGGTCCTTTAAATGGAATCACTGTTACCGCGGATTCTCAGGGAAGAGTTAAAGGCTATGTAGGGAATCCTGAAGTGCTTCTTCCGGCAAATGAAAAAGGTAAGCTGGACGTATCAGGCGCTGTAGGAAATGGATTTTTGAATGTGATCAAGGATATGGGACTGAAAGAACCCTATTCCGGACAGGTGGATCTTCAGACAGGAGAAATTGCAGAGGATCTGACCTATTATTTTGCTGTCAGTGAACAGGTTCCTTCAGCAGTAGGGCTTGGCGTTCTTATGAATAAGGACAACACAGTGAGAGAAGCCGGCGGCTTTATTGTGCAGGTGATGCCCTTTGCAGAGGAAAAAACCATTGCAAAGCTGGAGGAGAATATTCAGAAGATCCAGTCTGTAACCACACTTCTGGAACAGGGACATACGCCGGAGAGCCTTCTGGAAGCAGTTTTTGAAGGACTTGATCTGGAGATCATGGACAAAGTTCCTACAGAATTTTATTGTAACTGCAGCAAGGAGAGAGTAGAAAAAGCTCTGATCAGCATTGGACGGAAGGATCTTAACGAAATGATCCAGGAAGGTAAGGAAATTGAGCTGAACTGCCATTTCTGCAATACAAATTATGTGTTCAGTGTGGAAGAGCTGAAAGAAATTCTCAGAAAGTGTAAATAAAACAGACAGAAACTGTCAGGATATACCGGATGTCCGTAAGAAAGGGACAGGAAAGGGGAAAATATGAAGGATGGATTTATTAAGGTCAGCGCAGCAACTCCTGATGTACGTGTAGGAGACTGTGAGTATAATGCAGATGAGATCATTCGCATGGTATATGAGATGGAGGCGCAGGGGGCAAAGGTGATGGTTTTTCCAGAGCTTTGTATTACTTCCTATAGCTGCGGGGATCTTTTCTGGCAGGAAACGCTTCTGAATGAGGCAAAAGTCCAGCTTATGCGTATTGCCAAAGAGACGGAGGCAGTGGACGGCCTGATCTTTGTAGGCCTTCCTCTTGAATATAACGGAAAGCTCTATAATGTGGCAGCCGGACTGAATCATGGAGAGATTCTGGGATTGGTTCCCAAGATTCATATTCCAAATTACAATGAATTTTATGAGGGACGCTACTTCACATCAGGAAAAGATGTGGATGGAACCGTAACCTTTGTCCGTGAACTGGAAGAGGATGACGTTCCCATTTCTCCTTATCTGATGTTTTCCTGTGAGGAACTTCCAGAAATCAAGGTATGCGCAGAGATCTGCGAAGATCTTTGGGTGGCGAATCCCCCAAGTATCTCCCATGCTTATCAGGGGGCGAACTTGATCGTAAATCTTTCTGCAAGCGACGAACTGGTCGGCAAGAATATTTACAGAAAGAATCTGGTAGCCCTCCAGTCTGCAAAGCTTATGTGCGGATATGTTTATGCTTCTGCAGGAGAAGGGGAATCCACACAGGACGTTGTTTATGCAGGACACAGCCTGATCGCAGAAAACGGCTCCATTCTGGCAGAAAGCAAAAGGTTTACCCGAGGCGCGGTTTATGGAGTGTTGGATATCCGCAAGCTGAACAATGAGCGCCGCAGAATGACCACTTGCCAGTTTGCTACAGACGCGGAAAAGGGAGAGAAGGAACCTTTTTATTCCGAAGTATTTTTCAGCCTTGAAGTTACGGACACAGATATTTCCGGAAAATTTGATTCCAGACCTTTTGTTCCCTCCTCTGTAGAGGAAAGAAGTTTAAGATGTGATGAAATTTTGAACATTCAGGCTATGGGACTGAAAAAAAGGCTTGCACATATACACTGCCAGAATGTTGTGATCGGTCTTTCCGGCGGTCTGGACTCCACCCTGGCTCTTCTTGTGACTGTACGGGCCTTTGACATGCTGGGGCTTTCCAGAGGACAGATCACAGCGGTCACTATGCCCTGCTTTGGAACTACGGACAGAACATACAATAATGCCTGTGAACTCAGTCAGTGTCTGGGAACCACACTTCGTGAGGTAAATATAAAAGAAGCAGTCAGCCTTCATTTCAGTGATATTGGTCATGATCCCAAATGTCATGATGTTACTTATGAAAACAGTCAGGCAAGAGAGCGTACTCAGATCCTTATGGACATTGCCAACCAGATGAACGGCATTGTGATCGGAACAGGAGACCTTTCTGAGCTGGCTCTGGGATGGGCTACCTACAATGGCGATCATATGTCCATGTATGGGGTAAACAGTTCTGTGCCTAAAACCCTTGTGCGTCATCTGGTAAGATATTATGCAGATACCTGTAACGAAGATCGGCTTCAGAAGATTCTTCTGGATATTCTGGACACTCCGGTAAGCCCTGAGCTGCTTCCGCCAAAGGACGGTGTGATCTCCCAGAAAACAGAGGATCTGGTAGGCCCCTATGAGCTTCATGACTTTTTCATGTATCATATGCTCCGCTGGACCTGCCCGCCGAAAAAGATCTTCCGCATGGCAAAGGCGGCTTTTGCAGGAGAGTACGACGAGGAAACTATCCTGAAATGGCTGAAAATTTTTTACCGCCGTTTCTTTACCCAGCAGTTTAAACGGTCCTGTTTGCCGGACGGCCCAAAGGTGGGAAGCGTGGCAGTGTCTCCAAGAGGAGATCTTCGTATGCCAAGCGATGCCTGCGGAACTCTCTGGCTGAAGGAGCTGGACAAAATTTCTATTTAAAAATATAAATCAACAATTATTTTGCTGAGGCTTTTTGAAGAGCATCGCCGATAGCCTGGATCAGCAGCATAGAGGTGTATTTCTGGTCGCTGGAATATTTCAGCTGTTCGAGAGAGACGCCGCTGTAGATCTGGCTTGCCAGTTCCTCCAGGGAAGGCTCCAAGAGGGGGAACATGGCGGCGGTGCTTTCGCTTAGATTAGTAAGATGTATGGAACGAATCTGATCTGCGTCTACAGTAACTTCCACATCAAAGCTGTTGCCATTAAGAGAAATGGAAGAACGGTAGATTCCGGGAGTGTAAAGATCAGAGACTTCGGCAGAGGTTGTTTTTGTTTTGCCTGGACCGAACATAAAGAGCATTACAACTCCCAGGATCAGCAGAAATAAAAGGAAGATCCCTGTATAAATGATCTCCTTCATATGTAAAACGACAATTTTGGTTTTGGAACTCATAAGTCATGCCTCCTGGACAGAATAAGTATGGGAACAAAGGTTAGGAACAAAGGTGTCCTTCTGCTTAATCCTATGCGGCAGGGGAGGGGATTATACCATGGCTGATCCTAAAGTTTCTGGATCCTGAAAACTCAGGGAGTTTTGACAGTTATTGATGGAATGGAGGTAAGTATGCCGCTTCAGTTTATTATTGGAAATTCCGGGGCAGGAAAATCCTATACAGCGTTTCAGTCTCTGATCGAAGAGGCTGTGAAAAACCCGGATCGTTTTTATTATGTAATTGTTCCAGAACAGTTTACCATGCAGACCCAGAAAACACTGGTAGAAATGCACCCGGATAAAGGAATCCTGAATATTGACGTATTAAGTTTTGACCGGCTTGCCCACAGGGTACTTGAGGAAGTGGGAGGCGACAGGAGAAGTCTTTTGGAGGAAACCGGAAAAAATATGGTTCTTCAAAAGCTGGTGCAGAAGCACCAGAAAGAACTTGTATATCTGAAAAACCAGATCAAAAAGCCAGGATGTCTGGACGAGGTAAAATCTCTGATCTCTGAATTTATGCAGTATGAGGTGGGAGAAGAGGAGATACAGAAAATGCAGGAGGACGCCAAAGATAAGGCGCTTCTCCAAATGAAACTCCAGGACGTGGCAGTTCTTTACCGGGCGTTCCGGGAATATCTGAAAGAGCATTATATGACCTCAGAGGAGGTTTTGGAAGTCCTGGCCAGGGAGATTGCCTTTTCAAAAAGGCTTCGTGACAGTGTGCTTCTTATGGATGGATTTACAGGCTTTACCCCTGTCCAGATAAAAGTGATACGGGAACTTCTGTGTGTATGCAGCAAGGTTACTGTTACTGTCACTATGGACGTTTTGGAGCCTTTTGTATATAAAGAAAAATCACATCAGCTTTTTTATATGAGCCACAAAATGATCAGAAGCCTGTCTGAACTGACCAGGGATATGGAAGAGCCTGTATGGGTAAAGCCGGGAAAAGCCTCCCGGTTTGCAAAAGCTCCTGCTCTTTCTTTTTTGGAGCAAAATCTGTTCCGGTATAACCGTAAGGTATATAAAGAAAAAAGTAAGGAGATCTCTGTTTTTACAGCAGGAAGTCCTGTAAGGGAAATGGAAGAAACCGCAAGAAGGATCCTGAAGCTGGTACGTGAAGAGGGGTACCGTTATGGGGAGATCGCTGTGATCACTGGAAATCTGGAAGAATATGGAAGTCTTGCCAGACAGGCCTTTGATCATACGGGGATTCCTTATTTTATTGATGAAAAGCATTCAATTCTCATGAATCCCTTTGTGGAGTTTATCCGGGGAGCTCTTGAAATGACAGCTCAGAATTTTTCCTATGAGAGCGTATTCCGGTATCTACGGTGCGGAATGTCAGATATTACCAAAGAGGAGACTGACTGGCTGGATAACTATGCAGTAGCTCTTGGCATCCGCGGCTTTAAGAAATGGGAAGAGCCATGGGTGAGGATCTACAGAGGGATGAAGGAGGAATCTCTTCTTGAGCTGAACAGGATCAGGGAAAAGTTTGTACAGGAAATACAGGATCTGGCAGAAGGCTTTGCCGGAAGGAAAAAGACAGTAGGCGAATATTGCAGGCGGCTTTATGATTTTATTGTAAAAAATCGTATACAGGAAAAACTGAAATTCCAGGAAGAGAAGTTCCGGGAGAGCGGCTGCCGCGCCATGGAAAAGGAATACGGGCAGATTTTTGGCATTGTCATAGAGCTTTTGGATAAGATGGTTGAAATTCTTGGGGAGGAAATCGTTTCTCCTGAGGAATTTCGGCAGATTCTGGAAACAGGAATGAGCGAGGCAAAGGTAGCTCTGATCCCTCCGGGAATGGATCAGGTTCTTGTGGGGGATATGGAAAGAACCCGTCTGAAAGATGTGAAAGCCTTGTTTTTTGTTGGCGTCAATGAAGGCAATATTCCTAAAAACACACTGTCAGGAGGACTTTTGACAGAGATGGACAGGGATTTCTTTGCAGATCAGGGAGTGGAGCTTGCTCCAGGTCCAAAAGAACTGATGAATATGCAGAGATTTTATCTGTATCTGAATTTAACAAAACCTTCCTGCCGCTTAAGCCTTTCTTATGCAGGATCAAATACAAAGGGGGATGCCATAAGCTCGGCCTATCTTATCCACACAGTCAGGAGACTGTTTCCCGGCCTTGAAGTACAGCAGGCAGAAACGCCTGAAAACAGCCTGGATCTTTTGGAAACTCCGGCTGTGGGTCTTGACTACCTGATCTGGGGCCTGACAGAGGGGGGAGAAAAAGACGATCCCCTTTTTCAGGAATTATACAGTTGGTATTTAAGAAGCAGGGAGTACAGTGAGATTGTGCAAAGGCTGACGCAGGCTGTGTTTATGAGAAAGCCGTCAAACAGGATCGGGGAAAGCGTTGCAAAGGCTCTTTACGGGGAGGTTTCCCCCTACAGCGCCACAAGGCTGGAACGGTTTGCAGCCTGCGCCTTCGCCCACTTCCTGAAATACGGGCTTGCAGTTACAGAGCGGGCAGAATATGAATTTCGCGCCATGGATATGGGAAATGTGCTTCATCAGGCTCTGGAGCGTTTTGCTGCAGAAATCCAGAAAAGAGGTCTTGACTGGCGGGAGCTTAAGGAGGAAGAAAGAGATCGTATTGCAGGAGAATGTCTGGAAGAGGTGACAGCTGATTATGGCAATACTATTTTAAAAAGCAGCGCCCGGAATCAATATATGATCCAGAGGACGTTCCGTATTCTAAAAAGAACTTTGTGGGCTCTTCAGGAGCAGCTTAGAAACGGAGAATTTGTGCCGGAAGGATTTGAAGTCTCCATAGGAGGAGGCAGGATCGACCGTCTGGATGTTTTAAAGGAAGACAAAAAGGTTTATGTAAAGATCATTGACTATAAATCTGGAAATACTACCTTTGACCTGGTAGGAATTTATCATGGGCTGCAGCTTCAGCTTGTAGTCTATATGGACGCGGCTATGGAAGCAGAAAAGAAAAAACATCCTGATTGTCAGATCGAACCTGCAGGGATTTTCTATTATAATATAAAAGATCCCATGATCCAATCGTCTTTTGAGGAGGATATGGACAGCATCAGTCCTAAGATCCTGAAAGAGCTGAAAATGAACGGACTTGTCAATTCCTCAGAGGGGATCATATATAAGATGGATGCCGCAGGCAGTTCTCTTCCGGTAGCTTTTAATAAAGACGGAGGGCTTCGCAAAGGAGCTTCTGCGGCAACCAGAGAACAGTTCCGCCTTCTGAACCAATATGTAAAAAATAAGATCCAGGATATCCGCTCTGATATTCTTTCAGGGGACGCACAGGTTTCTCCTTATGAGCTGGGAAAGAAAAATGCCTGTACCTACTGCCAGTACCAGGGAGTTTGCGGCTTTGACAAAAAGATCCCCGGATATGAGTACAGAAGGCTGAAGCAGTTTGACAGCCGGGATATATGGGATTCCATGGAAAAGGAGGTGCGGTGAAATGGGAATGACCTGGACAGAGGAACAGAAAAAGGTAATTGATTTAAGGGACAGGAATATTCTTGTTTCTGCTGCTGCGGGATCAGGAAAAACAGCAGTGCTGGTACAGAGAATCCTTGGAAGAATACAGGATAAGGATGATCCTGTAGATGTGGACAGGCTTCTGATCATGACCTTTACAAGAGCTGCGGCAGGAGAAATGAAAGAAAGACTTTCAGCAGCCCTTGAAAAAGCTATTTATGAAGATCCGGGTAACGAGCATCTGCAAAAGCAGATGAACCTGATCCATACGGCGCAGATCACTACCATAGACGGTTTCTGCGCTTATGTGATCCGTAATTACTTTCATACCATTGGACTGGACCCGGGATTTCGCACTGCTGAGGAAGGGGAGCTGAAGCTTCTTCGGGAGGATGTGATGAAGGAGCTTCTGGAGGAATCCTATGAAAAAAAAGAAGAGAAATTTCTCCGCCTGGTGGAATGCTATGCTCCCGGAAAGACAGACGACAGCTTAAAGGAGCTTATTCTTCAGGTGTACGAGGCTTCCATGAGCCATCCTTTTCCAGAGGAATGGCTTTGGCGCTGTCTGAAGGAATATCAAATAGACAGCATGGAAGAGCTTATGAAAGCAGAGTGGATGAACCTGTTCTGGAAAAACCTGAATGAAAATTTAAGAGAAGCAGAACAGCTTACTCTTAAGGCGAAGCAGATCTGCCAGAAACCGGGAGGGCCTTTTCATTATGAGGAGGCTCTGGATCAGGATCTTATAATGATCCGAAAGCAGCAAGAGGCAGTAAAAAAATGTGAGTACCAGGAAAGCAGGGACGCATTTGGAAATATGAAATTTGCAGTCCTGTCCCGCAAAAAGGCTCCTGAGGTAGAGCCCTCAGAAAAAGAACTGGTAAAGGAAATCCGCAGCAAGGTAAAAGACGTACTGACAGAATGCAGGGATAAATATCTGTATTTGGCTCAGGAGGAGCTTCTGGATTCCTTAAAACTTTGCCGGGTTCCCCTGGAAAGCCTTGTGGAACTGGTGCAGGAGTTTCATAGGCGCTTTTCAGACAGGAAAAGAGAAAAAAACGTTCTGGATTTTACAGATATGGAGCATTTTGCCCTGGAAATTCTTGTAAAAAAAGAAGGGGAAAAATTAACCCCCACACAGGCGGCCAGAGAGCTTTCTGAAAAATACGAGGAAGTTATGATCGACGAATACCAGGACAGTAATCTTGTTCAGGAAATGATCACAACAATGGTTTCCGGCTGGTCAAAAAATAAAAAGAATATATTTATGGTAGGGGACGTAAAGCAGAGTATTTATCGTTTCCGTCTGGCAAGACCGGAGCTTTTTATGGAGAAATATCACAGCTATTCCAAGGAAGACAGCATACAACAGAGGGTGGATCTTCATAAGAATTTTCGAAGCAGACATCATGTGTTGGACAGCGTAAACTATATTTTCCGGAGGATCATGGGAGCGGATGTAGGCGGGATCGTCTATGACGACGGCAGCGCCCTGTATCCGGGAAGGGAATTTCCCAAAGGGGAAGAGGAGGATTTTTATAAAACAGAAATCCTTCTTGTGGAAAAGGACAGCCAGGAGCTTTTGGAGGAACAGGACAGCCAGACTGCTCAAGAACTGGAGGCTCTTGCCATTGCAGGAGAGATCAAAAAGATCGTAGGAGGGCAGAAGGTTCTTGATAAGGAAACTGGAGAGTACCGTCCTGCCGGGTATGGGGATATCGTTATCCTTCTCCGGTCAGCCTATGGATGGGCGGAAACCTTCCGGGAGGTTTTGAGTTCCAGAGGGATTCCGGTATATACTTCTTCCAGAACAGGATATTTTTCGGCTCAGGAGGTAGTGACACTTTTAAATTATCTGAGAGTGTGCGACAACCCTTTGCAGGATATTCCTCTTACCGGCGTTTTGTATTCTCCTATTGTGGGATGCACGGCAGAAGAGCTTGCGGTTCTAAGGCAAAAATATCCTGAGGGGCTTATATATGAAAGTATTTGTAGTTTTGTGGAAAAAGAAGAGGAGAAAACCGGGATTTCCCACAGCCATGTGGAAAACCAGCAGGAGGAGCAGCTTTATAAAAAACTTGCCCGTTTTCTTAACAGACTTCAGACACTTCGGAACATGGCAGAGTACACGCCGATCCATCAGATCATCCTTTATATTCTAAAGGATACAGGCTATGAAGCCTATGTCAGGGCTTTGCCCGGAGGAAACCAGAGAGGGGCCAACTTAAGGATGCTGGTGGAAAAAGCCATGGACTATGAAAAAACAAGCTATAGGGGGCTGTTTAATTTTGTCCGCTATATCGAAAATCTTCAGAAATACCAGGTGGATTTCGGCGAAGTGAATGTAATGGACTCTGCAGGAAGCGCAGTTCAGATCATGACGATCCATAAGAGTAAGGGGCTGGAATTTCCCATTGTTTTTGCAGCGGGTATGGGAAAACAGTTTAATTTTCAGGATCTTAACAGAAGGTTTCTGATTCATCCCGAGTATGGATTTGGAACAGATGTGATCCTTCCAGAAAAAAGACTAATGGTTTCCATGCCTCAGAAGCGGGTTCTCCGGGAAGTGCTGAAAAGGGAAAGCCTGGGAGAGGAACTGAGAGTGCTTTATGTGGCTCTTACCCGTGCAAAGGAAAAGCTGTATATTACTGGTACGGCGTCAGATATTGATGAACGGATTCTTATAAGTTTGAAGGAAGAATGGCAGAGTGAGGAAATTCTTCTTCCTCTGTGGGACAGGACAAAGGCAAGATGCTTCTGGGATTATATTCTGCCTGCCCTAGGAGGTCATCCTGCTATGGGAGAATTGTGCAGAGAGTGTTCTCTTTCAGAAGGATTCGCTCAATGTTCGGAAGGGGCGGACACAGGATTTGTAATCCGAAAGATTACGGCGGCAGATCTTATTCAGGATGAGATCATGGATATGACAGACTTCCAGATACGGGAGAAGGTGCTGAAGAACTGGGATGCAGACAGAATTTATGATGAAACATTTAGAAACGCCCTGGAAGAGAGATTTGAGTTTCAATATCCTTATGGCTGGCTTAAGGAAATGCCGGTTAAGGTCAGTGTTTCCGAGCTGAAAAAAAGAAGCTGGCAGGATGATGAGGAAAAGGAAGAAGCCCTGTTTACAGAGCCGGATATCATTCCTCTTGTTCCAAGATTTGCAGAAGGAAAGGAAACAAAATATCAGGGAGCGGCCAGAGGTACGGCTTATCACAGGGTAATGGAGTGTCTGGATTATGAAAAAACAGTAGATTTCAGGGAAATCCAGAATCAGATCAGAGATATGGAGGAACAGAAAAAGCTGGATCCCCAGGAAGCGGCATGTATTTATATAAAGGATATTCAGCGCTTTGCAAATTCCCGGCTGGGACAGAGGATGAAGCAGGCGGCGCAGGAGGAAAAGCTGTTTCGTGAGCAGCCGTTTGTGCTGTCAGTGGACGCCGGGCAGCTTAATGAACAATGGACGGGCGGAGAGACAGTGCTTGTTCAGGGAATTATTGACGCGTATTTTATAGAAAACCAGGAGATCGTGCTGGTAGATTATAAGACGGATAGGGTATCTGAAGGTGATGAAAAGAAACTGACAGAGCTTTATCATACCCAGCTTGAAGATTATGCGCAGGCTCTTGAACGTCTGACAGGAAAAAAAGTAAAGGAAACATATATTTATTCTTTTGCTCTTGGAAAAGAAATTCGGTTACAATAAACAAATATCCGGCGGCGGGAGGTCAGATCCTCCAGCCTGCCGGATATTTGTTTTTTAGAGTTCCGTTTACCAGTTTGCCGAATCCCAGAGGATGGCCTTCTACGCAGAGAAGATGCCAGCCTTTTTTTGCAGCCGCCTCGCCTTCCTGTATTAGGAGAGTTTCTCCTTTCAGGTAACGGATCAGGCGGGGATCATCCACAGCCAGAGAGATAACAGACTGTGCGTCGCCTTTATGAAGAGCAAGGGCAAAAGGCTGGGAGGGTTCAAAACGGTTCTTCTTAAGATCTCCCAGATAAAGACCGTTTCTAAGAAAGGTCAGCCCATGGAAGCTGCTGTTTACAGGAGGGAGATAATAAACTTTATCTCCTCTTGTTTCTACGCGATTCCACTGAAAAGGACTGCCTCCAAGGGAGGTAAGGCCGATTTCTTCAAAGAACAGGCGGAGCCATTTTTCTGTAGACGGATCAGGCCGAAGGGCTGTAGGCTGCTGTACCATGTCCGGCTGTCCCTGTTTTTGGAAAAGGGCCAGAAAATGTCCTTCTCCGTTCATCTTATGAGGAAAGAGATGGACGCATTTTTGAAGCTGGGGATCTCCGCTCCCCCATTTTGGTACACCAGGAGAAAATCCTTCGTATTCAGGAAGTGGAAGGATTTCCATGTCCGGCCTTTGTTCCAGAAGAAAGGAAACAGTTCCTTCATCCTCTTCTGGCGCAAAGGTGCAGGTAGAATAGAGAAGAAGTCCTCCGGGGCGTAACATATCCGCTGCCTGAAGGATCAGCTCTCTTTGGATGGCGGCAAGGTTTTTGGATTTTTCAGGCGTCCAGTCCTTTGCAAGGGCTTCCTCTTTGCGGAACATTCCCTCGCCGGAGCAGGGGGCGTCCAGAAGAATCTTATGGAAGAAGCCGGGAAATTTTTCAACAAGACGAAGGGGCGTTTCGTTGGTCACAAAGCTGTTGGAGATTCCAAACAGTTCCAGGTTCCGCAAAAGAGCCCGGGCTCTGGATGCGCTGATGTCATTGGCAATAAGAAGCCCCTGGCCTTTTAGGGCGGCGCCAAGGGCAGTGGCTTTGCCTCCCGGCGCTGCGCAGAGATCCAGTACAGCTTCTCCCGGTTCTATGGGAAGACAGGCAGCCGGGGTCATGGCGCTTGGCTCCTGGAGATAATAAAGTCCGGCCTGGTAAAGAGGACACCGGGAGGGACGGACTTCTTCTGGATAAAAATATCCGTTGCTGGTCCAGGGGATCCGTTCTATTTTAAATGGTACGATCTGCTCAAATTCCTCGCAGCTGATTTTGGAGGTATTGACACGAAGCCCGTAGCTTCTTGGGCTGTGGTAGCTGTTTATAAATGCTTCATATTCGTCCCCCAGCATCTGTTCCATGCGGGAAAGAAATTCCTGGGGAAGAGTCTGGATTCTGGATGAATCTTCCATAAAGACCTCCTTTAGTGGATTTTTGTATTCCAATCATACCATATCTGAATTATTTTAAAATACTATTGACAAAACTATATTATATGATATATAGTATTATCAACAAAATAATATTGCATATAAATATATATTACATGCTGAATAAGAAGGAGTGAGAATATGGTATTTAACACAGGTGCAGCTTTACTGGATGCCATTGTTCTTGCCATAGTTTCCAAGGAACAGAATGGAACATACGGATATAAGATCACCCAGGACGTCCGAAGTGTTCTGGATGTTTCAGAGTCAACACTGTACCCTGTTTTGAGGCGGCTGCAGAAGGATGAATGTCTGGAAACCTATGATATGGCATATGAAGGACGGAACCGCAGATACTACAAACTAACAGAAAAAGGTTTTGCGCAGCTGAATTTATATAAGGTGGAATGGAAAAACTATTCCTCTAAAATTTCCGGGCTGTTTGAGGGAGGAATTGGATGATGAACAGAAAAGAATTTATGAGACAGTTGGAACTGCTTCTCTCTGACATATCCGAAGACGAGAGGCAGGAAGCGCTGGATTATTATGAAAGCTATTTTGACGAGGCTGGAGAAGCAGAAGAGGCGTCGGTAATACAGAAGCTGGGAAGTCCAGGGAAGGTAGCTGCGATCATTAAGGCAGACCTTAGAGAAAATGGAGGAGACGCTCAGGATTACAGGGAAGACGCTTATGAGGGACAGCCTGCAGGCGGGCAGGAACAGCAATATGCAGACAGAAGAGAAAGAGGCTATCGGCCAAGAGAAAAGAAAGGCAGAGGAAAACTGACGTTACTGATCATTCTTTTGATTTTCCTTTCGCCCTTTTTTGCCGGAGCAGCAGGGGGAATCCTGGGAGTTGTGGTGACGATTATTTTGCTTCCCTTTCTTCTTGCATTTGGAATTGGCGCAGGAGTGATCAGTCTTTTGATAGGGGGAATTTTTCTTGCAGTTTCAGGAATCAGGCTTTGCGCCAGCTATGTGGCAGGAGGAGTTCTCAGTATCGGAATCGGATTTATTCTTACAGCCATAGGTCTTGTGGGACTGGTGTTTGCAGTCTGGGCAGCGGCGAATCTGATTCCCAGATTTTTAAGGTGGTTTACAGATTGGTGTCACAGAATTCTCCACAGGGAGAGAAAGAATGGTAAAAGAATATGAAAAAATTTTCAAAGATCTTATTAGGAATCGCGGCAGTTTTGGGTGTAACAGGATGCGGATTTACTGTTGCCGGATCGGCTATGGGCGCAGGATTGGAAGACGTGCATTATGAAGGCCATTCTGTCAGACATATGATGAGAAAGATGGAGCGCCTGGACGATATTTGGGATGAAGACGATTGGGATGAAGATGATGACGACTGGGACGAGGACGATGACTGGGAGGAGGATAGCCGGAGCAGATCATCAGGAAGCGCCTCTTCCACTGATGACACAGAGGATTACAGCTTTGACAATATATATTCCATGGATATTGAGCTTAGCTGTGATGAGCTGATACTCAGAGAAACAGACGACAGTAAATTTACAGTACATGTAGAAGGTTCAGACATAAATCGGGTTAGGGTAGGCACAGAAGGCTCAGAACTTCAGATAGAGGGAGACGGAAAACCGGAAAATCGTACAGTTATAGTTACCTACCCAAAGGGAACAGATTTTACAGAAATCTCCTTGGATATAGGAGCGGGAACTGCCTTTTTGGAAGACGATATTACCGCAAGGGAATTTAGCGCTTCTGTAGGAGCAGGCACAATGGAAAATTCCGGCCGGATCACTGTGACAGAGTCAGATGTTGAGGTGGGCATAGGAACACTGGAACTTACGGATCTTGATACCAACTATCTGGAAGGAGAGTGCGGCGTAGGAATACTTGCTCTTGACGTAGCCGGTGCAAAAACAGATTACAGTTACCGGATTTCCTGCGGCACAGGCTCGATCCTTCTGGATAATGAAGAATTTAGCGGACTTGGGGCAATGAAGAAGATTGATAATGAAGGCGCTTCCCGTAAGATCCAGCTTGAATGCGGAATGGGAACTGTTGAAGTGGATTTTGAGGCATAAGAAAGCCCTGACAGAAAGGAAGTAAGAGATATGAGTAATAAACGGCTTTACAAATCTTCGGTAAACTGTATGGTCTGCGGAGTGTGCGGCGGAATTGCCGAATATTTTGACATTGATCCAACACTGGTACGTCTTGCCTGGGTGATTCTTACCTGTTTTGGCGGAGCCGGATTCTGGGCCTACATTATAGCTGCGATCATTATTCCAAGAGGATAGTTTGCTTTTCTCCTCTTTGCTTACAGTGATAATATTTTCTGTTTCCTGTATAGTTTTCCTGATCCTGTTAATACTTCTTATGAAGACAGATAAGGAGTGTGAGAACATTGAACAAGGATAAGGAAATCGAAAGCTATCTGAAAGGAGAACTTCCAGAAGAAGAGAAACTGAAATATGAGATCGCCGGGGAGCTGGGACTTTTAGACAGGGTTCTAAAGGATGGGTGGAAAAGTCTTTCCGCCAAAGAAACCGGGCGAATCGGCGGACTGATGACCCGCAGAAAAAACAAAATACAGAAATAAAAGAAGATCCTGCCGGAAGAAAAATCTGGTGGGATCTTCTTTGTGTGTTACCGCCTTTTTCAGTAATCTATTGAGGGATGGCAAAGGCAATGTTATAATAGGAAATAATAAAATAGAATAAGGGAGTAAGTACATCATGAATGAAATCATAAAAAGTCTGTATGAGCGTAAATCTATGCGTGTTTATGAAGACAGGCCAATCCCGGAAAATATGAAAGATATGATCCTGGAGGCTGCTTTTCAGGCTCCGAGCGCAGGCTGTCAGCAGCTTTATACTATCCTGGATGTTACAGATCAGAAGCTAAAAGAAGCGCTTTCAGAAACCTGCGATCACCAGCCGTTTATAGCCAGGGCGCCTATGGTTCTTGTATTTTGCGCAGACTGCAAAAAATGGTATGACACATATCTGGCAGCAGGTTTAAGTCCAAGGAAACCGGGGGCTGGGGATCTGATGCTGGCTGTCACCGATGCGGCTATTGCAGCCCAGAACGCAGTAACTGCAGCAGAAAGCTTGGGAATCGGTTCCTGCTATATTGGGGATATTATGGAAAACTGTGAGGAGCAGCGCAGGCTCTTAAATCTTCCCGACTATGTGTTCCCGGCAGTGATGCTTGTATTTGGCTGGCCTACAGAGCAGCAGAAACAGCGCCCTAAGCCAGAGCGCTTTGACCGGAAGCATATGGTACACACCAATACTTACCGCAGTATGGATCAAACCGAGCTTCGGGAAATGTTCCGTAAGAGATGCAAAGAAAAATCCTTTGAACAATGGACAGAGGCATTCTGCAATCGGAAGTATGATTCTGACTTTTCCAGGGAGATGACCCGGTCTGTGGAGAAATATCTGAACCAGTTTAGATAGAAGCAATGAAGAAACTATAAAAGAAAGCGAGAGTTTTAAAATGATCCCCAAAAACAATACAGCGCATATTGTAAAGGAAACAATGATCCTGACCGGGGCAATAGCTATTATTGCAGCGGCTGTATATTTCTTCCTTGTGCCCAGCCATACGTCTGTCAGCAGTATTTCCGGCCTTGGAATTGTTTTGGAAAATTTTATTCCATTGCCATTATCAGCCATTACTATGATCCTGAATGTAGTGCTGCTTATTATAGGATTTCTTACCTGTGGAAAAGAATTTGGCGTTAAGACAGTATATACCAGTATTCTTCTGCCTGTTTTTATTGGTATTTTCGAAAAAATATTTCCAAATTGCGGATCTGTAACAGGAAGCCAGGAGCTGGACGTGATCTGCTATATTCTGGTAGTCAGCGTAGGACTGAGCATTTTATTTAACAGAAATGCTTCCTCCGGCGGCCTTGATATTGTGGCAAAGATCATGAACAAATACCTTCATATGGAACTTGGAAAGGCAATGTCCCTTTCTGGAATGTGCGTGGCTCTTTCGGCAGCCCTTGTTTATGACAAAAAGACAGTGGTATTAAGTATTCTTGGAACATATTTTAATGGAATGATTCTGGACCACTTTATTTTTGGACAGAATGTAAAGCGAAGAGTTTGTATTATTACAAAATACGAAAAAGAACTGCGGGAGTTTATTCTCCATAATCTTCGCAGCGGGGCTACGATCTATGAAGCCGTCGGCGCCTACAATATGCAGAAACGAAACGAGATCATTACTATTGTAGATAAAGGAGAATATCAGAAGCTGATGAATTTTATCAACACACAGGATCCTGATGCTTTTGTGACTGTTTATACGGTTTCTGATATGCGCTACCGGCCAAAGGTCTAAAAGGCTGTGAAGCGGTAAAAAAGAATTTCCTAAAAGGAGAGAAAAATGCGGGAAAAACTTACAAAAAGAGATGTGGAAAAAATTGAAAAGGAGATTGAGCATCGGAAACTGGTGATTCGAAAAGAGGCCATTGAGGCAGTTAAGGAAGCCAGAGCCCAGGGAGATCTCAGTGAAAATTTTGAATATTACGCAGCAAAACGCCACAAAAATCAAAATGAAAGCAGAATCCGTTACCTGGAAAGAATGCTGAAAACAGCAGATATCGTATCTGATACGTCAAAGGATGACGAGGTGGGAATGGACGATATTGTGGAAGTGGAGTTTGAGGATGACGGAGAAATTGAAAAATATAAACTGGTGACATCTATCCGGGGGAATTCACTGGAAAACAGGATCAGTATAGAATCTCCCATTGGAAAAGCCCTGAAGGGACATAAGGCAGGAGAAAGGGTAAAAGTTCAGGTAAATGAAAATATGAGCTATTATCTTATCATCCGGTCTATTGATAAAACAGGGGATGAGGGTGAGGAAATCCGGGGATTCTGACAAAAACCTGCGAAATTTTACATAGATTTAACATTGAGCTGGGGATAATTTTACAATGCCCCCCTAAAATGAAAGTATATTAAAATTTCGCAAAGGAGAAACACCATGGATTTTTTTAGCATATTAACTCTCTTTGGAGGACTTGCCCTGTTCCTGTACGGTATGCAGGTAATGGGCGACGGGCTTGCAAAAGTTTCTGGAGGAAAACTGGAAAAAATTCTTGAAAATCTTACATCCAGTAAATTAAAAGCAGTGCTTTTAGGACTTGGAGTAACGGCTGTGATCCAGTCTTCCTCTGCTACCACGGTTATGGTAGTTGGTTTTGTAAACTCCGGTATCATGAAATTAACTCAGGCGGTAGGCATTATCATGGGTGCCAATATTGGAACTACCGTTACCGCCTGGATCTTAAGTCTTGCAGGAATTGAGAGCAACAACTTTTTTATGAGCCTTCTGAAACCAAGCTCATTTGCGCCGATCCTTGCCTTGATCGGAATTGTTCTTCTGATGTTTACAAAAAGCTCCCGCAAAAAGGATATCGGCGTGATCCTGGTAGGATTTGCAGTCCTGATGTTCGGTATGGAAACCATGAGCGGCGCTGTGAAACCTCTGGCAGATGTTCCGGAATTTACAAACCTTCTTCTGGCATTTTCAAATCCGGTAGCAGGTGTGCTGGCAGGAACTATTCTGACTGCGATCATTCAGTCCTCTTCGGCTTCGGTTGGTATTCTGCAGGCTTTGTGCGTAACAGGAGCTGTTCCCTATAGTGCGGCTTTCCCGATCATAATGGGACAGAATATCGGTACTTGTGTGACTGCGCTTCTGTCAGCCATTGGCGCCAACAAAAATGCAAAACGTGCAGCAATGATCCATCTGTACTTTAATATGCTTGGTACGGTGATTTTCCTGGGTGTGTTCTATCTGTTAAATTCAGTGATCCAGTTCCCGTTTATGGAATCCATGGCGACTCCGGCGTCTATTGCCATTACACACAGTATTTTTAATATTACTGCAACGCTGATCTGGCTTCCATTTTCTAATGTTCTGGTGAAGCTGGCATGTCTTACAATCCGCGATTCTGCAGAGGATGTGGAGACAGCAAAAGAGGATCGCGAGTTTATGATCCTGGAATCTCGTTTCCTGGAAAAACCGGCATTTGCCGTAGAACAGGGAAGAACAGCCGCAAGACGTATGGCGGAGGATTCCAGAAAATCACTGGAAACAGCATTTGACCTGCTTCATCAGTATAACGGGGAGGACGCGAAAAAAATCGAAAAGCTGGAAGGCAAAGTAGACCGCTATGAGGATGAACTGGGAACCTATCTGGTACAGCTGAATAATAAGGATCTTTCTGAAACTGATAGTCACAGTGTTTCCATGATGCTCCACTGTATTGGTGATTTTGAAAGAATTTCAGACCATGCTGTGAATATTAAGGAGTCTGCAGAGGAGCTGCATGAAAAGAAATTGAGCTTTTCACCTGTAGCAAAGGCAGAGCTGAGAGTTGTGACTGCAGCAGTTAATGATATTGTAGAAAAGGCATTCCAGGTATTTGACGACCAGGATACCACTAAGGCTGTTGAAATTGAAGCTCTGGAGGAACTGATTGATGATCTTACCAAAGAAATGAAACGGCGTCATATCAATCGTCTCCGTTCCGGTGAATGTACCATTGAGATGGGATTTATCCTTTCTGATCTTATCACCAGTATGGAACGTATTGCGGATCACTGCTCCAACATTGGTGTATGTGTCACACAGGTTCGCGAAAATCTTTATGATACGCATAGTCACTTGAATGCGCTGAAAAACGAAGACAGTAACGATTTTGAAAGATGTCTGGAAAAGGTACGACAGGAGTATCTGCTTCCATAAAAAAGAAATAGGATGCGGCTGCTGAGGGTAATTCCCCCGGCAGCCTTTGTTGCTGAGAAAAGGAGGATGACCATGATCTACTGTGTAGAAGATGAAAAAAATATCAGGGAGCTTCTTGTATATACTCTGGAGACCACAGGATTTTCCGCAAGGGGATTTGCAGACGGCAGAGAATTGAGATCTGCCCTGAAAAAAGAACTTCCTGCGCTGATTCTTCTGGATATCATGCTTCCGGGGGAGGACGGATATTCCCTCCTTTCAAAGCTGAAAGCAGATTCGGAAACGCGAAATATCCCTGTGATCATGGTAACGGCCAAGGAGGCTGAGTTTGACAAGGTAAAAGCTCTGGAGGCAGGCGCAGACGATTATATTACCAAACCATTCGGAATGATGGAGTTTATTGCCAGAGTAAAAGCTGTTTTAAGAAGATGCAGCAGAAAAGAGGAAAACCGGGAGCTGCACTGTGGAGAATTGAGTGTGCTGATAGGACGCCATGAGGTGCAGTGGAAGGGCAGAAAGATCGAGCTTACCCGAAAGGAGTTTGAGCTACTTCAATACCTTTTGGAAAACAAAGGCCTTGTTATGAGCCGCAATCAGATTTTATGCCATGTCTGGGGATATGATTTTGACGGAGAAACAAGAACCGTAGACGTTCATGTGCGTACCTTAAGACAAAAGCTTGGAGAAGCGGGAAGCATGGTAGAAACTGTGCGGGGCGTAGGATATCGGATTGGAGAGTAAAATGAGACAGAGATTATTAAATCATGGAAGTTTTCTTGTTATCCTGTCAGTAATGCTGACCTTTCTGGCTGCAAGCGTAGTGATGTATGACAAGTTTGGAATCTCCATGCGCCAGAGTGTCCGTGATGAAGTGGAATATATCCGGGCGGGAATTGACGCGGCAGGGCTTGATTATCTGGAAAAAAATGTAAAAGAGATCAACGCCACAAGGATCACTGTCACAGATCCAGATGGAAAGGTACTGTATGAATCGGAAAAAGCAGCGGATAAAATGGAAAACCATGGGAAGCGTCCAGAGCTGATAAAAGCAAAAAGAGACGGATACGGAGAGGTGGTCAGGTTTTCAGAAACACTTTCCGAGCAGACTTTTTACTGTGCCGTGGAGCTGGAAAATGGAAATATTTTAAGGGTTGCCAGAAAAATGGACAGTGTATTTAAAACTCTGTTTTCCAGTTTTACCCTGCTGGGATTTATTACCCTTGGAATCCTGATACTGGAATTTTTCCTTGTTCAGAAACAGACAAAAGATCTGATCAAGCCAATTAATGAACTGGATCTGGAACATCCTTTAAAGGAAGTAAAATATGAGGAGCTTCGGCCTCTTCTTGGAAGGGTGGATCAGCAGAATAAACAGATCGTACAGCAGATGCAGGAATTAAAAGAAGCGGAGGCTATGCGGCGGGAATTTTCCGCCAATGTTTCTCATGAGCTGAAAACCCCTCTTATGTCTATTTCCGGATATGCGGAGCTTATGATGAACGGAATGGTGGGGGCAGATAAGGTTCCTGAATTTTCTGGAAGGATTTATCATGAGGCAAGCCGCTTAAGCTCTCTTGTCTCTGACATTATCCAGCTGTCGCGGCTAGACGAAAAAAACAGCGATATGCCTTTTGAGGCAGTGGATATTTATGAACTGGCAGAAGATATTGTCCTGCACCTGAAAATTGCGGCAGAAAAAAGAAAAATAGAACTTCTGCTGGAAGGGGAGCATGTTGTTGTCCGTGGAGTGCGTCAGGTACTTTATGAAATGTTTTATAATATTACAGATAATGCCATCCGTTATACAGATGAGGGCGGAAAGGTGTTGGTTTTTGCCGGACAGAATGGAAAACATCCCTGTTATTATGTAGAGGATAATGGAATTGGTATTCCAAAGAATGAACAGAAACGTATTTTTGAGCGTTTTTACCGGGTGGATAAAAGCCATTCCCGCCAGACTGGAGGAACCGGACTGGGACTTTCTATTGTAAAGCATGGAGCCATTCTCCATAAGGCAAAGATCAGTCTGGAAAGCGAGCCGGGAAAGGGAACGAAAATGGAGCTGATGTTTTAGTCATCAGCTCCTTTTTCGTTTTCAGTATTTTCGGAAGAAGTATTCTGGGGTCTTTCGGAAATAGCCTTTATGGAAGAATCATATTCTGTGGGCGTCATGCCGGACAGCTTTTTAAACTGTTTGGAAAAGTAATGAATGGAGGAATATCCCAGGAATTCTGAAATCTGAGTGAAATTCATGTCATGTTCACGAATCAGCTGTTTGGCAAGGGTGATTTTCATCTGGGAAAAAAATTCAATAGCGCCGCAGCCGTATTCGTTTCGGAATATTCTTTGAAGCTGGGATCTTCCCAGAAGATTGTCATGACAGATATCGTCAATAGTAAGGCATTCCCGGACATGTTCTTCCATGTAGCGGACAACCTTACGGCTGGTGCTGGAGGCAGGGCCTGCATCGTTCAGGTTTCGGCTGGGATAATAGGGGGAAGTGCCGTATCTTCGCAGAATATGGATCAGAAGCTGCTCCAGATAATTAAGAAGAAGCTGCTGGGATCCAAAAAGGATATTCTGGTTTTTTTCCATTTTTTGTGTGTACGGGTTGTCCAGAGGAGAGGAAAAGCAGTGACGGGCCTCGGCCACGATCATTCCAAGAAGGGAACGTTCTGTAGCGGAAAACTCCAGGATCTTATTTTCAAAAAAACGCATACAGGGGGAATTACAGGCAAAGGACACCACGATGATATTAGGGGCGTGTTTACCTGTGGCTTTTAAATTATGAAATTCATTGGGTTTATGGAAAATAGCCTGTCCGCGGCTCAGCATGTAACAGGTATCTTCTGCGCAGACCTCTGCCTCACCCTTATCCACACACTGAAATTCCCAGAAATCATGGCGCTCGCCTTCATAATAAAAATCACTTTTGTATTCAAAGTAATGAATGGTATAGATTTGGTCAATGGACAGTTCTTTTTCAAGATAAACACTTTCATACGCCATTTCAGGTCCCTCCCCCGGTGCTGCTGTAAAAGTTGTTTTGATGCTTTACTATATATTATAGCGCAATCATAAGGTGAATTCCAGAATAAATAGGTTGAAAAGAGAAAATTCATACAATTCAAGCTTTTTTTACAAAAGAAAGAACTGATTGTACAAATACATTTTGTGCAAAAACGCTAAAATTATAAGTAGCAAGACAGGATTTTGGTAAAAGTGCCAAATCACGTAAGTACGCAAAATTATATGTCATAAACAAGGAGGAATTCAAAATGGGAATGAAGAAGAAACTTCTGAGCGCTGTATTATGTGGTGCAATGGTAGGAA
>NZ_CALFLA010000101.1 GCF_937880195.1 uncultured Blautia sp. | reverse complement strand
TGCCGGAACCATATGGCTGGCGCTGCTCTGATGAAAAAATCTATATAAAAATAAAGTCTTGACAAATAAAAAAACAAGTTTATAATATAACTCATAAACAAAACAAATTAATGTGTTAAAGCACCAAAATCCTACGAAGAGAACAAAGCCATATTTCAGTAAGGTATTACAGAGAGTCTGCAGTTGGTGAAAGCAGATATACCGGGTTTTATGGATATCATCTCTAAGGAGCTGACTGAAAATATCAGTAAGTCATGCCGGAATCCTCCGTTACAGGGATAACGTATGTAGTACGTGAGCGTTGCAGGATTTCTGCAGAAAAAGGGTGGTACCGCGGATTTTATTCGTCCCTTCCAGCATTTGCCGGAGGGGACGTTTTTGATATGTAAAAAGCTTCTTTTTGCTCTGGCTGTCCGGGCGCTTTTGCACAAAAGGAGGAATCAGAATGAAAGCATTACAAAAAGCAGGAAAATTTTTATCAGACAATACCTCGGCAGTGGTGATTGCAATCGCAGTCATAACTTTTTTTGTGCCGGCCTCAATGGGATGGGTAAACTACCATATTTTTACTGATCTGGCAGGAAACAAATTTACAAGCCAGTCTTTGATCATTGGTATTATCATGTTTAGTATGGGACTGACACTGACCACAGAAGATTTTAAGATTCTTGCCCAGAGACCTCTTGATATCTGCGTTGGCGCGGCAGCCCAGTATCTGATCATGCCCTTTCTTGCATTTTTTATCAGCAGAACTCTTCATCTTCCAGATGCTATTGCCCTGGGACTGATTTTGGTAGGCTGCTGTCCGGGAGGTGTTTCCTCTAATATTATGTCGTACCTTTGCGGAGGTGATGTGGCTTTTTCCGTTGGTATGACAACTGTATCTACACTTTTGTCCCCTGTGATGACACCTCTCCTTGTTTCTTTTTTGGCAAGTGGAACAAAAATCACAATTCAGGGGCTTCCTATGTTTGTGTCGATTATTGAAACAGTTATATTGCCTATTGCCGCAGGTTTCCTTTTGAATTATTTTCTGGGAAAGAAAAAGGCGTTCCAGGAGTTGCAGAAGGTCATGCCGGGAGTGGCAGTTCTGGGGTTGGCTTGTGTTGTGGGAGGTGTTATTTCTTCTCAGGGAGCAAAGTTTTTTACTTCCGGACTTGTGGTTTTTGCAGCGGTTCTGCTTCATAACGGATTAGGATATCTCTTAGGCTATGGCGCAGGAAAATTGACTGGCATGAATACAGCAAAGAAGAGAACGATTTCTATCGAAGTGGGAATGCAGAATGCAGGTCTTGCTACAAATCTTGCAACGACAACAGCACAGTTTGCAGCGGCTCCAGAATCTGCGATCATCTGTGCAGTATCCTGTGTGTGGCATTCAATTTCTGGTACTTTGATTGCTGGCTTTTTCGCTGGATTTGACAAAAAAAAGGAAAATATTCCTGAAAATAAAAACAAGGTTTCCGTACAGAACTAAAACCTGATATGGGTATAGCTTGTACGTGAAAAAAACAATTTCTCTCTTGACGAGAAAAGAGTTTAACGCTATACTAAAGCGCAGTAACAGCAATAACGAGATGAAGTCTGCAGGAAAGAGGTCTTATGACCCGCCGAAGGAGTAAAACTCTCAGGTACCCGTATTTCGGGCAGAAACTGCAGATGGATCGTTTCTCTGGAGACACCTGTTTTAACAGGGGCCGAAGGTGCAAATGACGCAGAATGCGTCTGGAATCTCTCAGGCAAAAGGACAGAGTATGCTATATAAAAAGTATGCTATTTTTCTATTCTATATGTCTTTTCAGAAATGATCTTTTTTTAATCCCCAAAGCTGTAAAATTTAATACAGAAGGAGTATTGTTATCATGTGGAGTATGATCAATCAATTCTTAGTTGCCGTGGATGATTTTGTCTGGGGTGTGCCTCTTATGGTCTTGATCATGGCGGGAGGCGTTCTTCTTACTGTTCGTCTTGGTCTTTTGCAGATCCGTCGGCTGCCTTTGGCGTTAAAATGGATGTTCAAAAATGAAGAAGAAGGAAAAGGGGAAATTTCCAGCTTTGCTGCCCTATGTACTGCCTTAAGCGCTACAATCGGTACGGGAAACATTGTAGGAGTTGCTACAGCCGTATGTACCGGAGGACCGGGAGCCCTTTTTTGGATGATCCTGGCAGCGTTTTTTGGAATGGCGACCAAATATGCAGAGGGTCTTCTTGCAGTGAAGTATCGTGTGGTAGCGGCAGACGGGCACAGCCTTGGCGGTCCTTTTTATTATATTGAGAGAGGCATGGGAGAAAAATGGAAATGGCTTGGAAAGATCTTTGCATTTTTCGGCGTCTGCGTAGGTCTTTTTGGTATTGGAACCTTCAGTCAGGTAAACGGTATTTCCAGCGCAGTTCAGAATTTTTTTGATCCTCAGAAGGCAAATTGCGTTACCATTCCATTTCTTGGAGAATATTCCTGGGCAGTAGTGATCTCTTCTTTGATCCTTGCCTTTTGCGTGGCCGCTATTTTGATCGGAGGTCTGAAACGAATTGCTACGGTAAGTCAGATCGTGGTTCCGTTTATGGCTGTGATCTACTTTGGGTTTAGCGTTGCGCTGATTCTTTTTAACATAAAGGAGATTCCGGCAGCAGTAGTGACTGTTGTGCGCGGAGCTTTTAACCCGGCGGCAGTTACAGGCGGCGTTGTGGGAAGTATGGTAGTGGCAATGCAGAAAGGTGTTGCCAGAGGCATATTCTCCAACGAGGCAGGACTTGGAAGCGCTCCTATTGCAGCGGCGGCAGCTCAGACAAAGGAGCCGGTACGTCAGGGACTGGTAAGTATGACAGGAACCTTTATAGATACCATTGTGATCTGTACACTGACAGGACTTTCTATTGTACTGACAGGGGCATGGCAGGTGGAAGGTCTTGAAGGAGTTCAGGTAACAACTTATGCATTTCAGCATGGACTTCCGATTCCGCCTCAGTTTTCCTCTTTTGTACTGATGATCTGCCTGGTGTTTTTTGCATTTACGACCATTCTTGGATGGGACTATTACAGTGAAAGATGTCTGGAATATCTGACAAAGGGAAATAAAAGAACAATTCTCACATACCGTTGGATCTATATTCTGGCTGTGTTCATCGGCCCCTATATGACAGTCAGCGCCGTATGGACCATTGCAGATATTTTTAACGGCCTGATGGCAATTCCCAATATGATCGCCATGTTCGCATTAAGCGGCGTAGTGGCAAAAGAGACAAGGGAGTTTTTTAAGGCGGGCAAACACAAAATATAAAAAGACAAAAGGATGGATGCGAAAACAGAACAAGACCGTTTCTGTTTTTGTATCTGTCTTTTTCTTTTGCAGGGAGTATGATATAATAAACTCCAGAATCCAGATGTACTTCGTACATCTGACACTGCCGTTGGCAGTTTGAAGATTCTGTCGTTACCATATCAGATAAAAACAAACGTCTGCTTTGCAGCCGCTTGTTTTTCTGCTGATATAGTACAATGGGGTCAGAAAAATAAAGGGGATTTCTTATGAAAAAAAGAATTACAGAAAGAATCAGAGAAGAGCTTCTTTCCATGCAGGATCTTCCCTACAGGGAATTTCACTGTAAATTAATGCCCACAGTAGATGCGGATGAAGTGATCGGGATTCGTGTTCCTGTTCTTCGAAAATACGCGAAAACTCTTATAAAGGAACCGGATATCCAGGAATTTTTAGATGCGCTTCCTCATAAGTATTTTGAGGAAAATAATGTCCATGGTTTTTTGATCGAGCAGATCCGCGATTATGAAACATGTATGGACGAGCTGAAAAAATTCCTTCCATATATAAATAACTGGGCAACCTGTGATATGACCTCTCCCCAAATTTTTAAAAAGCATAAGGATGAATTGCTTATGGAAATCCGGCGCTGGATCGTGTCAGGGCAGCCTTACACAATCCGATATGGAATTGGAATGCTGATGCAGCATTACCTGGATGAGGATTTCCAGGAAGAATATCTGGAGCTTGTGGCAGGAATCCGCTCAGAGGAATATTATGTAAATATGATGATCGCCTGGTATTTTGCCACGGCTCTTGCAAAGCAGTATGAAAAGACCATTCCCTATCTCCGTGATAAAAAGCTGGATATCTGGACTCATAATAAGACAATTCAAAAGGCCTGTGAAAGCTATCGGATCACCAGGGAACAAAAGGAATATCTGCGTACACTGAAGATAAAAAACAACAGGAGCTGAAAATGAAAAATCCAATAGAGATAAAAGATCTGAATGCGCCGGAACTGGACGTATACGCCAGGATTTCCGAGGTGCAGCTTTTAAGATATTATGAGCCTGATCCTGGGCTGTTTGTAGGAGAAAGCCTGAAGGTAATAGACAGGACTCTGGCAGCAGGCTATGAGCCTGTATCCTTCCTTGTGGAGCATAAGGAACTGGAGGGGGAAGCAGGGGTCCTTGTTACAAAATACCCGGAGATTCCAGTATATACAGCAGAATACGAGGTTCTGGCAAAGCTTACCGGGTATGCTATGACACGCGGGGTTCTTGCTGTTATGAGAAGAAAAGAGCTTCCTTCTGTGGAGGAAGTGTGCCAAAATGCAAGGCGGATAGCAGTTCTGGAAAACGTAGTGAACCCTACGAATATAGGAGCAATATTCCGTTCTGCGGCAGCTCTTCATATGGACGCGGTGCTTCTTTCATCAGACTGCTGCGATCCTCTTTACAGGCGGGCTGCAAGAGTCAGTATGGGAACCGTGTTTCAGATCCCCTGGACCAGCTTTGATAAAAAAATCTCCTGGCCCGGACAAGGAATGGAGCTTCTTTGGAAAATGGGATTTAAGACAGCGGCTATGGCTCTTAGAAAAGATACGGTGGGGATTGATGATCCTGCTCTTCTGGGAGAAGCAAAACTGGCGGTTTTTTTTGGAAATGAGGGCGACGGACTACTTTCGGAGACAATCGAGCATAGTGATTACAGAGTGTGCATTCCTATGTTCACGGCGTAGATTCCTTAAATGTTGCCGCGGCCAGCGCCGTAGCCTTCTGGGAACTGGGAAAAGCGAAATAAAAAGAAAAAGACGCTTCGGACAGTTAGTAAACAACTGTCCGGGGCGTCTTTTTAGAATGATCTTATTTTAAATCTTCACCTGTGAGCATTTTATATGCCTGGAGGTATTTGTCAATGGTCTTGTCAACGATTTCCTGAGGAAGAGTCCAGTCATGACCTTTATTTTCTTTCAGCCAGTCACGTGCGAACTGCTTGTCAAAGGAAGGCTGACCATGACCTGCTTCATAACCGTCAGCCGGCCAGAAACGGGAGCTGTCCGGTGTCAGCATTTCATCGCCGATCACCATGTTGCCTTCTTCGTCAAGACCAAATTCAAATTTTGTATCTGCAATGATGATCCCCTTGCTCAGTGCGTATTCCGCGCATTTTTTGTAAAGGGCAATGGTGTTGTCACGAAGTTTTTCTGCAAGCTCACGGCCTCTTCCAGGATAGAATTTTTCCAGATGGTCGATGCTCTGTTCAAAGGAGATATTTTCGTCGTGATCTCCGATCTCAGCCTTAGTGGACGGTGTGTAGATGGGCTCCGGCAGTTTGTCGGATTCTTTCAGTCCTTCTGGAAGCTGAATGCCGCAGACAGTACCGTTTTCCTGATAACTTGCCCAGCCGCTTCCGGTAATATAACCGCGGACAATACATTCGATAGGAAGCATGTTCAGCTTACGGCACATCATGGATTTGCCGTCATATTTTTCCTGCTGGAAAAATTCCGGCATGTCTTTTACATCAACAGAGATCATATGATTTGGTAAAATATCCTCTGTCATGTCAAACCAGAACTTAGACATCTGTGTCAGCACAGTACCCTTTTTGGTAACCTCATTGTTCAGGATCACGTCAAAGCAGCTGATACGGTCAGTAGCAACCATGATCAGGCTGTCGCCGTTGTCGTAGATCTCGCGTACCTTACCTTCTTTAATCGGTTTTAAATTCTGCATGTGTTCACACCTCATCATTTGATTTTTATTCATTTCACAGTAAAAAGTAGCACTGTTTAAAGGGGCTGTCAAGTCATATTTGGAAACTTGAAGCCAGATTCTTTGAAAAAACACAGAAGGAGAAGGGAAATGAAGTATTTGAAAGAAAGGCTTCGTTAGAGTATACTAAGAAAAGATTGAAAGAACAGGAGGAATGCCTTATGGCAGTTTATAAAATTACTTTCAGCCCAACAGGTGGAACAGACCGGGTAACAGATATTCTTGCGGAGGCTTTTTCAGGGGAAAAAAAGGAGATTGATCTTTTGCCGTCAGAGGGCAGCTACGACAGCCTGGAGCTTCACAAGGAGGACGTCTGTTTTATCGCCATGCCTTCTTATGGAGGAAGGATTCCCCAGACAGCGGCAGAGAGACTTGGAAGAATAAAAGGTGGAGGAGCAAAAGCCGTTCTTGTGTGCGTTTATGGAAACAGGGCTTATGAGGACACGCTTATTGAATTAAAGGACAGGGCAGAAGACGCTGGATTTATTGTTTATGGCGCAGTGGCCGCAGTGGCAGAGCATTCCATTATGCGGAAATTTGCAGCTGGAAGGCCGGATGAAAAGGACAGGGAAGAATTGCGGTCTTTTGGAAAAGAGTTAAAGAAAAAGATGGAGAAGCAGGAGCCGGGAGAGATTTCTGTACCTGGAAACCACCCTTATAAGAAACTGGGAACCATTCCTTTTATTCCAAAACCGGGAAGGGGCTGTAATTCCTGTGGTTACTGTGCAAGATTCTGTCCGGTGGGAGCTATTGATCCCAAAAACGTAAAGAATGTAGATGAGAAAAAATGTATTTCCTGTATGCGCTGCGTTTCTGTCTGTCCAAAAAGCGTGCGGAAGCTGAATAAGGTGGCGCTTTTTGCAGCAGAGAAAAAAATGACAAAGCTTTTTGAAGAGAGAAAGGAAAATCAGTTATTTCTTTAAGAACAGACAGAAATGGAGAATACATTATGAGAGAAAAAGGACTGAGCAGAGATACTATTAAATATATTGCCATGTTTACCATGCTTTTGAATCACATTGCCACAGTGTTTATGGAACCGGGGACATGGCTGGCAGAGCTTTTTTTGAACCTGGGATATTTTACTGCGCCCATTATGTGTTACTTTTTGGTGGAAGGGTATGAATATACCCGTTCAAAAAGAAAATATGGAGAAAGGCTGCTGATCTTTGCATTGATCTCAGAGGTTCCTTTTTGTCTGGCTTTTTCTGAGGGGGAAAAACTGAGCTTTGTGGCAATGAACATGATATTTACTCTGTTTCTTTGCTTTTTGCTTATTTATGTGATGAAGGAAGTTGCGAATCCTTTTTTGAGGAGTTTTTTTGTAGCGCTTTTGGTATTTGCTTCTTTGTTCTGCGACTGGGCTGTGCTGGCGCCTGTGTTTACCATATTTTTTGTGAATGCGGGAAATTCAGAACAGAAAAAGAGAAAGGCTTTTCTTTTGGGAACCCTTTTTTTTGGCATGTTTAATTTCCTTGGAGGAACGGGGCGTTTTTCTCTTATGACCAATGTGATCTATATGCTGGGAAGTATGCTGGGACCTGCCCTTGCCGGAATCTGTATTCTTTTCTTTTATAATGGAAAAAGAGCCCAGGGGCACAGGAAGTTTTCCAAGTGGTTTTTTTACTGGTTTTATCCTGTACACCTGACGATCATTGGAATGATCAGGCTCTTTATGTAGACAAATGATTACTTTATAGAAATAACATAGCTTTTTTCAAAAACTTGGTCTGCCGGTACGGAATTTACCCAGGGCTTATGGGACAGATCCTGGGTAAAGCCGGAATTATCGCATCTTCCCATCCAGGGTTCCAGGCAGACAAAAGAGGATCCGGGAGCCTGCCAGATACCGAAATTGGAAAATCCAGGGCAGGAAACTTCTACATAAGGAGTTCCGTCAGGGAAAGAAATTCCCGCTTTTTCCACCTGGCCATTGTCAAAGATCAGGGTGTCGTTGTCAAAGAGCTCTGGCGCAACAGGGCAGCGTCCTTCTGTCAGGTGAAGAGTTTCAGTTTTGCCGGGGATGACGCATCCTGTGGACAGGTCAAGAACGCTTAAGGTTAATTCTTTTTGACCGTCAAAGGTGAGATAGTAGGGGGCTTTTGGATTTTCGGAAAGAGCAGGGATACAAAACGCAGGGTGTCCTCCAATGGTGAAGCTGATGGTTTCTTCATCCAGGTTTTCTACTTTCCAGGAAACACGAAGATCACGGCCAGAAAGCTGATGAGTAATGGAAAGACGGAATCGGAAAGGGTAAACCTTTCTTGTTTCTTCAGAATCTGTAAGCACGTGAGTAACGGAAGTCTCAGATTTCTCAGTGCAGGAGAATTGGGAATCCCGTGCAAAGCCGTGCTGTCCCACCTGATAAGTGGTTCCGTTGATCAGGTATTGATTCTGCCAGCAGCGTCCTACATTTGGAAAAAGAATGGGAGCGCGGCGTCCCCAGAAGGCAGGATCGCCATTCCAGAGAACCTGACGGCGGTTTGTTTTATCATAAATTTCTGACAGCTCCGCGCCAAGATCATTGATCTGGATGCGGAGTTCTTTGTTTTCCAGTGTGTGGATCATAGAAAAGCCCTCCAATACATTTTTATTATATTTCCAGTATAGCAGATTTTTCAGCAAATAAAAAACAGTTTTTTTTTTATAAAAAATATGCTATAGTATTCAGTAGATGCCAGGGTCAAAAGGTCATAAACCACGTTGTGTTTACACATAAGTGGTTTTATGCCTTTATGACCCGCCAAAAAATGAGGATAAAAGTGGCGCGCATGCACCACGATATCCGAATTTAGGGCAGAATTGTGTGAGTGCAAAGCACGGAACAATTCGTCGGGCATTTTTTGACCTTAACATCTTCAGTATAATACTGTACCGGAGTAAAGCATTATGGAAAGGCAGTAAGAAGCAGGAGAATGCCAACAGATGCAGAAGCATGTGGGCAGGCTCCTTTTTTTATGAGGTGAAAATATGGAAACGAGAGAGATCCTGACAAAATTTAAAAAGAATGAAATTTCTCTTGAGGAAGCGGAACGGTATTTCCGTAAACAGCCTTTTGAGGAAATGGAATATGCCAAGCTGGATTCTCACAGAGAAATCCGCAGCGGATTTCCAGAGGTGATCTTCTGCAGCGGTAAGGCGGACAGCCACTTTGTGGAAATTTTTAAAAAACTATATGAAGAAAATGGGGAAGTATTTGGAACCAGGGCATCCAGACACCAGTATGAACTGATTCAAGAGATTCTGCCTCAGGTGGAATATGATGAAATTTCCCGGATTATCCGTATCGAAAAAAAGAAAAAAGATCATGTGGGAAAGATTGCGGTGTGTACCGCAGGAACTGCAGATATTCCCGTTGCGGAGGAGGCGGCCCAGACGGCAGAGTATTTTGGCTCCAGGGTAGAGCGGATTTATGATGTGGGGGTCAGCGGTATCCACAGACTTTTTTCCAGGCTGGATGTGATCCAGGAGGCGAACTGTGTCATTGCAGTAGCAGGAATGGAGGGAGCCCTTGCCAGCGTTTTGGGCGGTCTGGTAGATAAGCCGGTGATCGCAGTGCCCACCTCCGTAGGCTATGGGGCAAGCATGAACGGGCTTTCGGCTCTTCTTACCATGATCAATTCCTGCGCTAATGGGATCGCAGTAGTAAATATTGATAACGGTTATGGGGCAGGCTACATTGCCACCCAGATTAACCGTCTTGGTGTGAGAGAAAACATACAGGAGTAGCCAATGGGAAAGACTTTATATCTGGAGTGTTATTCTGGGATCAGCGAAGATATGGCAGCAGCAGCTTTGCTGGATCTGGGCGCGGAGCAGACGGTAATGAAGGCGGCTCTTGCCAGCCTCCCTGTGGGAGGATTCAGGACGGAAATCACCAGAGTCAGAAAATTAGGGGTAGATGTTTGTAATTTTCAGGTGATTTTGGATGAAGAACATAAAAATCATGCCCATGATGAGGAAAATATCCATAAATATTGGGAATATAAAGAAATCAACAGGATTTTTACAGACTCAGATATGACGGAAAGGGCAATGAAAACAGCTCTTCATATTTTTGACGTTCTGGCAGAGGCAAAGGCAAAGGTTTATGGTGTGCCGAAGGAACAGACCCGTTTTCAAGAGACGGATTCTATTGTGTATATAGCGGCGGTGGCAATCTGTCTGGATAACCTGGATATTACAGAAGTGATCGTCCCGGAGCTTTATGAAGGAAAAGGGGCTGTACGATGTTGTCAAGGTATGCTTCCAGTTCCGGTTCCAGAAGTTGTTCATATTGTGCAGCAAAACCGTATTCCTCTTAAGATCACAGAATTTGAGGGAGAACTGGTGACACCTGCAGGAGCGGCAGTGGCGGCGGCCCTGCGTACCAGCGGACAGCTTCCGGAAAACTTTGTGATCCAAAAAACAGGAATGGGAGCAGGAAAGAAAAATCATAACTGTCCGGGGATTTTAAGGGCAATGGTACTCAGGGAAAAAACAAAGAGACAGGAGAATCTTCAGGGGCGGGATCGAATCTGGCATCTAGAAACAAATATTGACGACTGTACTGGCGAGGAGCTGGGAAATGTGATGAAACTGCTTTTTGAAGCCGGGGCAAAAGACGTTTATTATACGCCGATTTATATGAAGAAAAATCGTCCTGCTTATGAGCTGTCTGTTATCTGTACAGAAGAAACCAGAAATATTCTTGAAAATATTATTTTTGAAGAAACAACTACCATAGGTATTCGCAGAACAGAGATGGAACGTACGGTACTGAAGCGGGAGATTCATTTGCTGGAGGCAGAGGGTTTTCCGGTAAAAGCTAAAATATGTACCCTTCCAGATGGAAGCAGAAGATGTTATCCAGAACATGACAGTGCGGCAGCCCTTGCCGCAGACAGGCGGATAAGCTATAGAGAAGCATGGCAGAAGATCAGAGAGTGCTGGAAAAAGAAAGGTGAGGCTGAATGAAAACAGGACTTGTATTGGAAGGCGGCGCAATGCGCGGGATTTATACAGCCGGCGTACTGGATATTTTTATGGAGGAGCAGATACATTTTGACGGCGTGATGGGTGTTTCCGCCGGAGCGCTTCATGGCTGTTCTTTTGTATCGGGACAGAAGGGAAGAAGTATCCGGTATTACAAAAATTACCGAAATGATAAACATTTTATGAGCATCTGGAATCTGATCCATACAGGAGAGGTGGTTGGAAGAGATTTCTGCTATCACGAGATTCCTGAAAGACTGGATCCTTATGATTATGAAGCTTTTTCAAAAACAGATACAGCATTTTATGCAGTGTGTACAAACCTGGAAACAGGGAAGGCGGAATACTTAAGAATTACAGATATGATGAATCAGGTAGACATCATGAGAGCTTCCGCTTCCATGCCTTATGTGTCAAGGATTGTTTCCTGGGAAGGAAAAAAACTTCTTGACGGAGGCTGCGCAGACAGTATTCCAGTACAGCAGTTCAAAAAAATGGGCTACCAGAAAAATGTGGTGGTATTGACAAGAGAAGAAGGATTTGTAAAAGAACCAGAAACTGTGAAGTTGGCAGAAATATATTATCACAGATATCCTGATTTTGTGGAAGCGCTGAAAACAAGACATGAGGTTTATAACAGAACCCTGGAGGAAATCCGCGCTATGGAAAAAACAGGGGAAGTTTTTGCAATCCGACCCAGTAAGAAACTTACCATTGGAAGAATGGAAAGCGATCTGGAAGAGATCCAAAAGGTCTATGAGTTGGGAAGAAAGGATGCGAAAGAGCATATGATCAGAATGAAGGAGTGGCTGCAGGAAAATAAATAAATTTTTTATAAGAGGAAGGGAGAGGTATTATGTTTGATGGGATTGTAAATGGGATCAATACCATTGATAAAATGGTCTGGGGCTGGTGGATGATTCTTTTGCTTTTGGGCACACATATTTTTATGACCATCCGTACAGGGTTTATCCAGCGTCGGATTGGAAAGGCGATCAAGCTGTCTGTAACAAAAGATCCTGACGCAGAGGGAGAGGTCAGTCAGTTTGGGGCTTTGACTACAGCCCTGGCATCTACCATTGGAACGGGAAATATTATCGGCGTAGGTACGGCGGTGGCGCTTGGAGGCCCGGGAGCAGTGTTCTGGTGCTGGATCACAGGTGTATTTGGAATTGCCACAAAGTACAGCGAATCTTTGATCGCTGTAAAATACAGGGTAAAAACAAAGGATGGAAGAATGCAGGGCGGCGCCATGTATGCTTTGGAGCGCGGACTGAATATGAGATGGCTGGGACTTATTTTTGCTTTTCTGGGAGGCTTTGCTTCTTTTGGAATCGGCTGCGCCACACAGGTAAACGCCATTGCTACAGTCTGTGAAGAAAATCTTCATATTGCTCCGGCTCTGGTAGGTATTGTGGTGGCTGCGCTGACCGCTCTTGTAATCTTTGGAGGAATTAAGGCCATTGCCAATGTCTGTGAGAAACTTGTACCTTTTATGGCAGCTTTTTATGTTATTGGCTGCGTGGTGATACTGGCGTTGAATTATGATTTTATCCTTCCGGCAATACAGACCATCTGTAAGCTTGCGTTTACTCCGGGAGCTGCGGCCGGCGGTCTTGTGGGAAGAGGGATTATGACAGCTATGCAGTATGGAATCGCAAGAGGGCTTTTTTCTAATGAATCCGGTATGGGTTCTGCGCCCATTGCAGCTGCGGCAGCACAGACAAGGAATCCGGTACGTCAGGCTCTTGTATCCAGTACGGGGACTTTCTGGGACACAGTGGTAGTTTGTCTTATGACGGGGCTGGTGCTTGTTACCAGTATTATGAAAAATCCCTCTATTGATATGGGGAACATTACAGACGGAGGAATCCTGACTACACTGGCGTTTCAGCAGATCCCGTTTTTGGGTCCCATGATCCTTGTTGTGGGAATTATTTCTTTTGCCTATTCCACTGTTCTGGGATGGGCGTATTACGGAGAACGGTGCGTGGAATACTTTGCCGGAAAAAAGGGACTGCTTCCCTATCGAGTGGTTTACATTGCTGTGGCAGCTATTGCTCCGGTTGTTTCCCTGAATCTGGTATGGACCATCGCGGATATCCTGAACGCCATGATGGCAATTCCCAACCTGGCTGCGGTGCTGCTTCTTTCTAATGTGATCGTAAAAGAAACAAAAAAATACATTAACGATCTGGATAAAAAGGACGATTCTCCCATAGAGATTATAGACCGAGAATAAAGGAGCTGGATAAAATGTCTGATATTTTTCAGGGCGCAAACTTAAAAATAATAGCCAGGATTGAAAACGACTTCTGTGAAAAATTTGGAATCCCTCATCAGAGCGGCCGTCTTATGGAGCAGAAAGCCCGGATCATCTTTGAACCGGAATTTCGGGTGGCGGAGGCGTTCAGGGGAATTGAAGAATATGATTATATCTGGCTGATATGGCAGTTTTCAGAGGCAGTCAGAGAGAAATGGTCGCCTACAGTGCGGCCGCCAAGACTTGGGGGAAACCTGCGAAAGGGAGTATTTGCCACCCGGTCGCCTTTCCGGCCAAACAGTCTGGGATTGTCCTCTGTGCGCCTGGAAAAGGTAGAGTTTCATTCACAACTTGGCCCGATCCTTCATGTGGCAGGAGCCGACCTTATGAATGGAACGCCCATTTTTGATATTAAACCTTATCTTCCATCGGCAGACAGCCATAGAGAAGCAAGAGGAGGCTTTACTGACCGGATTTTGGACCATCGTCTGGAAGTGGAATTTCCTGAGGAATTTCTGGAAAAAATTGACAAGGAGAGAAGGCAGGCTCTTATAGAAGTTCTGGAAAATGATCCCAGACCTGGTTATCAGGAAGATCCTGAAAGAATTTATGGGCTTTCCTATGGGAAAAATAATATAAAATTCCGTGTGAAAGAAAATATACTGACAGTAGTAAATGTTATGGAATACAAAAAAGTATAAAATTTCATCAAAATATGAGAAATACTTGCAAAATCCCACTTTTTTCAATAAAATAGAAAACATACTTTGATATGCTGACGCAGAAAAGTTATCTTTGAGGAGATGCCTGTATGAGAAAGCAGCAGACAGTGAGGAGGACTTATGAAAAAAGTTGTGAAGTTTGGAGGAAGCTCTCTGGCTAACGCAGAGCAGTTTCAAAAGGTAGGAAGTATTATCCGAAGCGAGGAAGGCAGACGCTATGTGGTTCCATCTGCTCCGGGCAAGCGGTTTTCGGGAGATACCAAGGTGACGGATCTTCTGTATGCATGCTATGACAAAGCAGCGGAGGGCAAGGAGTTTGGAGGGATCTTCAAGGAAATCCGGGAGCGTTATTATGAGATCATCCGCGGACTTGGGCTTACCCTTTCTCTTGAAGAGGAATTTACGAAGATTGAAACAGATTTTAAAGCGCAGGCCGGAACAGAGTATGCGGCTTCCAGAGGCGAGTTTTTGAATGGAAAGATTATGGCGTCTTATCTGGGATATGAGTTTGTGGATGCGGCGTCTGTGATACGTTTTGATAAAAACGGCAATTTTGATCCAGAGAAAACAGACCGTCTTCTGAGCAAACGGCTTTCCAAATGCCAGGGAGCTGTTATTCCGGGATTTTACGGCGCAATGGAGGACGGTACAGTAAAAACGTTTTCCAGAGGAGGCTCTGATGTTACCGGTTCTCTGGTTGCCAGGGCGGTTCATGCAGATGTTTACGAGAACTGGACAGACGTTTCCGGTTTTCTTGTTACAGATCCGAGAATTGTGGATAATCCGGCTGTTATTGAGACCATTACTTACAGAGAGCTTCGTGAGCTGTCTTATATGGGAGCAACGGTCCTGCATGAGGAAGCGATCTTTCCAGTAAGAAAAGAGGGGATTCCCATTAATATCCGCAATACCAACCGTCCAGAGGATAAGGGAACCTTTATTGTAGAAAGCACTTGCAGGAAGCCAAGATATGTGATCACCGGAATTGCAGGAAAAAAAGGTTTCTGCTCCATCAATATCGAAAAATCCATGATGAACAGCGAAGTTGGATTTGGAAGAAAGGTGCTTCAGGTATTTGAAGACCAGGGAATCAGCTTTGAGCATGTTCCCTCAGGAATTGATACAATGACTGTCTATGTTCATCAGGATGAGTTTGAAGAAAAGGAGCAGCAGGTAATTGCAGGCATCCACAGAGCTGTTCAGCCGGACTTCGTGGAGATGGAATCAGATCTTGCTCTGATCGCCGTAGTAGGACGGGGAATGAAGTCACAGCGGGGAACTGCAGGCAGAGTTTTTTCCGCCCTTGCTCATGCTCATGTAAATGTAAAAATGATCGACCAGGGTTCCAGCGAGCTTAATATTATTATTGGCGTGGAAAACCGTGATTTTGAAACTGCCGTAAAGGCGATCTATGATATTTTTGTGATGACTCAGATTTAATAGCTGATAAGGATCAAATAAAAATCCCAATGATTGAATGGTATGTTCAGTCATTGGGATTTTTTGCTTTGTAAAAAGCCTTCAGTCCGTTTTATTGGGTTGACACAAACATCAGTTCGATATAAAATGAATACAAACAAATGTTTGGAGGAGCCGACATGATCGTTAAGGAGTCAATGACTTTGATGGAGAAACTAAATATTTTATCAGACGCTGCCAAGTATGATGTGGCCTGTACTTCCAGCGGCACAAACCGCAGGGGAGACGGAACAGGAATAGGAAACAGCATTGCAGCCGGGATCTGTCACAGCTTTGCAGGAGATGGACGCTGCATCAGCCTTTTGAAAGTGCTGTATACCAATGAATGTGTGTTTGATTGCAAATACTGTGTGAACCGGGCGTCCAATGATGTGATGAGAGCAAGCTTTACTCCAGAAGAGATCAGTCGGCTGACTATTGAATTTTACCGCAGGAATTATATAGAAGGACTTTTTTTAAGCTCTGGCGTGAAAAATTCCCCGGACGCAACTATGGAGGAGCTGATCCGTTCTGTGGAGCTTCTGAGGAAGAAATACCGTTTTCAGGGTTATATTCATTTGAAGGCAATTCCCGGAGCTTCGCCTGAACTGATCCAGCGAGCCGGCTATCTGGCAGACAGGATGAGTGTGAATCTGGAGCTTCCTACAGCGGAAGGCTTGAAGAGGCTGGCTCCTCATAAGAGCCGGGCTACGATCCTGAAACCTATGAAGCAGATCCAGGTATCCAGAGAGGAGAATAAACAGGAGCTTGCCCTTTACCGTCATGCGCCGGAATTTGTTCCGGCAGGCCAGAGTACGCAGATGATCATAGGCGCTTCCGGTGAGAATGATTTCCAGATTTTGTCAGTGGCGCAGGCTCTTTACCGTCAGTTTTCCTTGAAGCGGGTATTTTACTCAGCGTTTGTAGCGGTTAATGAAGATAAGGATCTGCCTGCGCTGCCCCAGGGTCCGCCCCTTCTTCGAGAGCACAGACTTTATCAGGCGGACTGGCTTCTGCGCTTTTATGGATTTCAGGCAGAAGAACTGTTGTCGCAGAAACGGCCGGATTTTAATCTGTTTCTTGACCCGAAGTGCGACTGGGCTGTAAGGCATCTGGAGCATTTTCCTGTGGAGATCAATCAGGCGGATTACCATATGCTGTTACGTGTTCCGGGAATAGGAGAGAAGTCGGCCAGAAGAATTGTGGGAGCCAGGAAATATCATTCGCTGGATTACCCGGATCTTAAAAAGATAGGGGTAGTGTTAAAGAGAGCAGTATATTTTATTACCTGCAGCGGCAGACAGATGTATCCGGTTCCTCTGGATGAGGACTATATTGTGAGAAACCTTGTGAAGCCGCAGACAGAAACCGTATTTGGAGATTCTAAGGTAACATATCGTCAGCTTTCGCTTTTTGACGATCACATGGTTCTGCCGGGAATGAAAGGAGAAATGTCATATGGAGTATGAGAAGAAGATGCTGGTGTGCGAACCTACTATGGAAGGGATTTTTACAGCGGTGTATGATGGATGGAGGTGGGCAGGAAAGGGCATTCAGATAGAGATATTAACAGAAGAACCAGAATATCCAGAGCTTTTCTGCAGCCGGACTGATATTTCTTCCGACAGCGAAAAGGCGGTAAAGGTTGCGCGGTCTGTGCGCCGGAAGCTGGGGGAAACCGTATATCAGGCAGTCTGCTATGCAGCGGTTTCTGTTCATCCAAAAAGAGGAACCGCAGTATTTTATCTTCTCAGACAGGCTCTTGGAGACGCGGGGTATGGTTCTCATGTTCTGGAGGCTTTGAGCGATCCTGCAGTCAGTCTGGTTTCTTCTTTACGGGTAAAGGTATGGCACGAACTGCACAGGTTTTATGGATTTGTACGGTTCAGAGACATGGGAAGAGGAACTCTTTTTTCCTCTATCCGTCCAGAGAATGATATTCTGGAGCTTTTGGAACCTCATTTTGCAGACCGTTTCCCAAACGAAAACTGGATCATCTATGATGAAGGGCGGGAGAAGGCGCTGGTCCACGAAAGAGGGAAGGAATCGGCAGTTTATGTTCAGACAGTTTTGAACAGAGAACAGAGAGAGGCGCTTGCCGAAGAAGATAAGTATGAAAACCTGTGGAGAGCCTTTTGTACGCATATTACCATTCAGGAAAGAAGCAGTTTGGATCTTCAGAAGCAATTTGTTCCTTTAAAATTCCGTTCAAATATGGTGGAATTTAACTAGATATTTCACTGGAAAAATTGCAAAATCCATGGAAATATTGTATAATAAGTCGAAAAATGTAAAAATACTTTTAACTCTGTTGACAAAACCTTCTATCAGTGACAAAATACGCCTGAATAAAAATAGGAGGGTGAAACAGATGCAGGAACATCAGATCATGCTTAATGCAACAGAGGATGTCAAAGAATTTGTAAATGCAGCCAGCAAGTGCGATTTTGATATTGATATTTTCTATAATAGAATTATTATTGATGCTAAATCCCTGCTGGGAATCCTTAGTATGGATCTGACCAGGAAGCTTACGGTCAGATGTTATGGAAATAATCCAAAGTTTAATGACGTCATAGCAAAGTTTGCTGTTGCATAAACTTATCAGAAAGAGGGCCGATGCCCTTTTTTCTTTTTCACAGCCCGCATTTTGCAGCAAGAATGCCGGGGCGTTCTTAAACTGTCAAAGGAGAAGCAATGGAAAAGACAATCATCCGTATTTCTGTCCGTAATCTGGTAGAATTTATTTTAAGAAGCGGAAATCTGGAAAGTGGAAGCGGAATACAGGACAAAGAGGCTATGCAAAAGGGCAGCCGTATCCACAGGAAGCTGCAGAAGCAGGCTGGCAGCCATTACAGCCCGGAAGTTTCCTTAAAAAAGGATATGGAATATGAAGACCTGATCCTTCGGGTAGAAGGCCGCGCAGACGGGATTTTTACAGAGGATGACAGGGTATGTATAGATGAGATCAAGGGCGTCTATAAAAAGGTTCAGCATTTAGAAGAACCCATCCTTGTCCATAAGGCACAGGCAATGTGTTATGCCTGGATCTATGCTTCTTTGAACGGGCTGGAGAAGATAGACGTGCAGATGACCTATGTTAATCTGGATACAGAAGAGCTTAAGCGATTTCGGGAAACTTTTTCTGCAGACTATCTGAAGAACTGGTATCAGGAGCTTTTAAATGAATATCACAAGTGGGTTTCCTTCCGTATAAAATGGAAAAAAATTCGCAATGCGTCTATGGAAGGACTGGAGTTTCCATTCCCTTACAGAAAGGGGCAGAGGGAGATCGTGACAGGCATTTATCATGCTGTTTCTGCCAGAAGACAGATTTTTGTCCAGGCTCCTACCGGAGTGGGAAAAACAATGTCAGCTATCTTTCCGGCAGTAAGGTCCATAGGAGAAGGCAGGGGAGAAATGATTTTTTATCTGACTGCCAAGACAGTTACCAGAACTGTAGCCCAGGATGCCTTTGATATCCTGAGAAAAAAGGGTCTTCAGTTCCAGACAGTAACTCTCACTGCAAAGGACAAGATGTGCTTTTGCGAAAAACCGGAATGCAGGCCTGACAAATGTCCCTATGCCAAGGGGCATTTTGACAGAATAAACCAGGCTGTTTATGAGCTGTGGACCCGGGGCCAGGCATTTACAAGAGAGAATATTCTGGAACAGGCAGAAGCCCACAAAGTATGTCCTTTTGAGCTGAGTCTGGATCTTTCCGTATGGGTAGACGGAGTGATCTGCGATTATAATTACGTATTTGATCCAAACGCTCATCTGAAACGGTTTTTTGGGGAAAATAATTCAGGAGATTATATATTCTTGATCGACGAGGCTCATAACCTGGTAGACCGGGGAAGAGAAATGTACAGCGCGTCCATTGCCAGAGAGGATATCTTAAAAATCCGCCGTTTTGTCAAACCTTACAGCCCGAAGCTGTACCGGGCGTTAGGCCGTGGGGCAAAGCAGCTTATGGAGCTGCAAAAAGAATGTGATTCCAGCCAGGTGCTTGAAAGCTTGGGAATATTTCCTCTCACTCTTCTTCAGGTACAGGGAGAGATGGACAGGCTTTTGGAAGAACCTCCCTCTGAGGAAGTGACGGAAGGGATTCTTGACTTTTATTTTCAGGTAAGGGATTTTCTCAATGTTTCAGAGCTTGTAGATGAAAATTATGTAATCTATACAGCCAGAGAAGAGGATGGATGTTTTCGGATGCATCTTTTTTGTGTGAACCCGGCGTCGAATCTTCGGCTTTGTCTGGATAAGGGAATCAGCGCTGTGTTTTTTTCTGCAACGCTTCATCCTATGAGATATTATAAAAGTCTTGTAAGCACCAGAGAGGACGATTATGGGATCTATGTACAGTCTCCTTTTGAACAGAAAAACCGCCGGATCCTGATCTGCGCAGATGTGAGCAGCCGTTATACAAGACGAGGATATGAGGAATACAGAAAGATCGCAGAATATATTGCACGGATGGCCTGGCAGAAAAAGGGAAATTATATGGTGTTTTTTCCTTCGTACCGACTGTTGGAGGACGTTTATCAGATTTATGAGCAGGAGTTTTCAGCATCCTGGGTCCGCTGCATCTGCCAGACTGCTTCCATGAACGAACAGGAGAGAGAAGAATTTCTGGAAGAGTTTAAAGAACAGGAAGAAGAAACGCTTCTGGGATTCTGTATTATGGGAGGGATTTTTTCTGAAGGAATCGATCTCATGGGAGATCGTCTGATCGGAGCGGCTGTTGTGGGGACCGGACTTCCGCAGGTAAGTCTGGAGAGAGAGCTTCTTAAAGAGTATTACGACAGGCAGGGGAAGCGGGGATTTGATTACGCTTACCGTTATCCGGGCATGAACAAAGTGCTTCAGGCAGCAGGAAGAGTGATTCGTACAAAAGAGGACAAAGGATGTATTTTATTAATGGACGAACGCTTTCTGAATCAGGATTACCGGGAGCTTTTTCCAAGAGAGTGGAGCGACGTCTGTTCCTGCCGACTGGAAAATATAGAGCAATACTTAAAGGGGTTCTGGGATGGATTCCAGAATTTCTCTTCTTGACATATGAGAATTTTCAGGTATACTGTAGTAAAGTTTTTTGCATACAGATAATATTTGCAAAGAAGAAGCTTGGAACTGCAGATTTCTTTATAAGGAATAACAAACAAAGGAGAAATTTATGAAAACTGGAATCCGAAACCGGATTACAATAGGACTTGTGGCTGCTGTTCTGGCCGCAGTACCGACAACAGTGCAGGCAGACCCGGGCTCAGGAGATATATTTTCCTATGTGGAGGAGGCGCAGGTCAAGCCCATCAGAGACAGATCTGGAAAATACCTTTTAAAGAGCGACGGCTTTTACTGTCTGAATGAAGACGGAACAAAAGAAACAGCGCCTGCAGTTCATTATTTTGACCATATGGAGATTGACGGGACGGTTCTGAACGGTTTTTACTACCATGATGAGACAGGGCGTTTTGCAGCAGGGAACGCCCATATAGTAGCGCTGAAAGACCTGACCTATATAAAAGAGGACAGTGAAGAGAAGTTCGTCTTTGACGGTCTTTATATGGTGAATAATCTGGGGCGTCTTTCGGCCGCTCCCCAGGTACGTTATATTTCCGGGCTTAAAGTGGATAAAAAAGATTATGAAGGCTATTACTATTTTAATGAATATGGCCGTATGGTAACAGATCCGGGATTTCATGAGCTTGATATGAGTTCTAACGGACAGAGGTTTTGTGGAACTTATTACTTTGGAGGGCCAGACGGAGTTTTGGTTCAGGAGGCGGGCATTACTCCAGAGGGGCTTCCTGTAGATGAAACAGGAAGGATTTATGAAACGGAGGAGCTGGGAATCAAAAATCTCCAGCTCCAGCTGGAATCCATGATCTCCGGTTACGACGGAACATGGAGCGTTTATGTGAAAAACCTGGATACACAAGAAGAAATCCTTCTGAACAATACGCCCCTTTATTCAGCCAGCCTGATCAAGACTTTTGTAATGGCCTCTGTTTACGAAAATATGGATGAGATTCTGGAGCATGAGGCCCAACTCATGAAAATGGAACCGGACAGCGACAAGGTGAAGGCAAAAGTAGGGGATCTTCTCTGGAATATGATCACTGTCAGCGATAATGAATCCTGCAACGAGCTGGGACGGCTTCATTCAGAAAAACATGATTTTCTGGAAGGAGCGGAGCTGGTAAATGATTTTATCCAGAAGGAGGGATATGAAGATACTCTTTATCAAAGTACCCTTCATCCGTCAGCATCGCCAAAACTCAGCCTTGGACAGCACAACACCACCACTGTAAAAGACTGCGGAATGCTTCTGGAGAGCATTTATCTGGGAAAATGCGTCAGCAGGGAGGCTTCCGAAGAAATGCTGGAGCTTCTGATGAATCAGAAGAACACATATAAGATCCCTTCCGGGATCAGCGCAGCAGTTTCCATTGCCAATAAGACAGGCGAAACAGATGCGGATCAGCATGATATGGCGATTGTGTACGGCCCGAAAGCTACGTATATCCTGTGTGTGATGTCTCAGGATTTCAAAAACAGCAGCACAGCCATAGAAAATATACGGAAGATTTCAGGGGCGGTTTATTATTATCTGAACCTTTGATTTCCGGGAAATACAAAATTATTTCTTGACCCTTATTATTTTTTGATATACAATAAAATTAAAATAAAACGAAGGGAGATTTTAAAATGAACGTAGTACATACAGACAAGGCTCCGGCAGCAATCGGACCTTATTCCCAGGCAATTATTTTAAACGGAGTTCTGTTTACCTCAGGCCAGATTCCAGTAGATCCGGCAACAGGAGAGGTAGCGGGAGATACGATCGAAGCACAGGCAGAGCAGGTAATGAAAAATCTTGTAGCTGTAGCAGAAGAAGCTGGTACAAGCCTTGAAAAGGCAGTAAAAACAACCTGTTTCCTTGCAGATATGGGCGATTTTGCAGCGTTTAACGAAGTTTATGCAAAATATTTCGTAAATAAGCCTGCTCGTTCCTGCGTGGCAGTGAAGACACTTCCAAAGAACGTTCTCTGCGAAGTAGAAATGATCGCTGCAATCGGAGAATAATTTACTTACGGAAAAACGGGCCGCTGCCCGGGAAGCAGACAGCGGCGAAAACGGAAACCTTCAGAGAAAAATATCTGGGGGTTTCTTTTTGTGCAGAAATCATGTATAATATCACACTGTAATAGTATATCTGAAATCAGGAGGAATAAAATAAATGCGAGTTGATACGGATGACTTTGGCCGACCGTGCAGGTGCGGGAGAGAACATCATATTGAAGTAAAGGAAATCATTATTGAGTCAGGCGCTGTAAAGAAACTGGAGGAAGCAATGTCTGACGGCTTTTTGAAGGAATATATTTCACCGCTTCTGATCTGTGATACCAATACCATGGAAGCCACAGAAGAGGTTATGGAGGATATTTATGACAGGTGTCAGGTATTGACCCTGGATGCGGAAAACCTTCATGCAGACGAACATGCAGTGGAGATCGTGGAGAATTACATGGATGAGGATATTGACCTTATTCTGGCAGTAGGAAGCGGAACCATTCATGATATCAGCCGTTATCTGGCCTTCCAGTATAAGGTTCCCTTTGTTTCTGTTCCTACTGCGGCCAGCGTGGACGGATTCGTATCAAATGTTGCGGCAATGACCTGGAAAGGGCTGAAAAAAACAGTTCCGGCTGCCGCTCCGGTGGCAGTCTTTGCGGATACGGATATATTTGCCTGTGCGCCAAAGAGGCTGACGGCTTCCGGCGTTTCGGATCTTTTGGGAAAATATATCTGTCTCACAGACTGGAAGATCGCCCATCTGCTTACTGGAGAATATATCTGCAGTGAGATCATAGAACTGGAAGAAAAAGCCCTTCATACTGTAAATTCCTGCATAAAGGACGTGGCGGCAGGCCAGCCGGAGGCATGTGAAACTCTTATGTATGCCCTGATCCTTTCCGGACTTGCCATGCAGATGGTGGGAAATTCCAGACCGGCATCCTGTGCGGAGCATCATCTTTCTCATCTTTGGGAAATGGAAGTTATTAACGGACATTTGGATGCGCTTCATGGAGAAAAGGTTTCTGTAGGAATGATGCTTGTTCTTAAAGAGTACAAACGTATTGCACAGGCTATCCGACAGGGCCTCTGCCAGGTAAAAGCTTACGAGTCACAGGAAGCGCTGCTTGAAGAAACCTTTGGAAAAAAAGGACTTCTTGACGGGATCAAAAAAGAGAATGATCCAGAACCTCTTCTTGAAATTGATCCGGCCAGACTTTTTGAAAGTCTTTCAGATATTGCAGAGCTTATTGAAGAACTTCCAGATGAAAATGAAATGCTGCGTCTGCTGAAGATTGCAGGCTGCAAAAAATCTGTTTACGATATTGGACTGAAGGAAGAAATCATCCCACTGAGCCTGCGCCTTGCGCCTTATGTGAGAAGACGTTTAAGTTTCCTTAGGATCAGCAGGCTTTTGGATGTGAAAGGAGAATGACCATGAGAGTTGGAATGGGATATGACGTACATAAACTGACAAAAGACCGGGATCTGATCCTGGGCGGCGAAAAAATCCCCTGGGAAAAGGGACTTCTGGGACATTCTGACGCAGACGTTCTAATCCATGCAGTCATGGACGCCCTTCTGGGGGCAGCGGCTCTTGGAGATATCGGAAAACATTTTCCGGACACAGATCCTGCCTATAAGGGGATTTCCAGTTTGAAGCTTCTTTCTCATGTGATGGAACTTCTTAAGGACAGCGGTTTTTCTGTGGGAAATGTAGACGCGGTGATCATCGCCCAGAAACCGAAGATGGCGCCTCATATTCCTCAAATGAAAAAAAATCTTGCCGAGGCTATGGGAATTTCCGAAAACAGAGTAAATATTAAGGCGACAACAGAGGAAGGACTGGGATTTACCGGAAGGGAAGAAGGAATTGCTTCTCAGGCCGTATGCCTTCTTGAAGAAGTATAATAGACCGGAAACGGATGGAATATAAAAATCGGAGGAAAAGATTATGAAACTTTTTAACACCATGTCACGAAGAAAAGAGGAGTTCGTGCCCCTGGAAGAGGGAAAGGTGAGCATGTATGTCTGCGGACCTACTGTTTATAACCTGATCCATATTGGAAACGCACGTCCTATGATTATTTTTGACACGGTACGCCGTTATATGGAATATAAAGGCTATGAAGTGAATTTTGTGTCCAACTTTACAGATGTGGATGATAAGATCATCAAAAAGGCCATTGAGGAAGGAGTCAGTGCAGAGGAAATATCAAGCAGATATATCGAAGAATGCAAAAAGGATATGGCTGCTATGAATGTGAAGCCAGCTACCACCCATCCTCAGGCAACTCAGGAAATAGACGGAATGATTCAGATGATCCAGACTCTTATTGATAAGGGCTATGCTTATCCGGCAGCTGACGGAACCGTATATTTTCGTGTAAAGAACTTTAAAGAATACGGTAAACTTTCTCATAAAAATCTGGACGATCTTCAGTCAGGATTCCGTTCCCTGCAGGTTTCAGGCGAGGAACAGAAAGAAGACCCTATGGATTTTGTTCTTTGGAAACCGAAAAAAGAGGGAGAACCTTACTGGACTTCTCCATGGTGCGACGGACGTCCGGGATGGCATATTGAATGTTCTGTTATGTCCAAAAAATATCTGGGAGAAGAAATTGATATTCATGCAGGGGGAGAAGACCTGATCTTCCCTCACCATGAAAACGAAATTGCACAGAGCGAATGCTGCAATGGTAAGACTTTTGCAAAATACTGGATGCACAATGGATTTTTGAACATTGACAACCGTAAAATGTCAAAATCTCTTGGAAACTTCCGTACGGTCCGTCAGATCAGCGAACAGTACGACCTGCAGGTTTTGAGATTCTTTATGCTGAACGCCCATTACAGAAGTCCGCTGAACTTCAGCGGGGAACTTATGGAAGCTGCAAAAAATTCTCTGGATCGTATTACTGAAAGCGCAACCCGTTTAAACGACCGTAAGGCGTCAAATACAGAAGCGTTGACAGAGGCGGAACAGGCTCTTCTTAAGGAAGCAGATGCTTTCCGTGAGAAATTTGAAGGGGCTATGGATGACGACTTTAATACAGCAGATGCGCTGGCAGCTGTTTTTGAGCTGGTTAAATTTGCCAACACAAATGTAAATGAAGCCAGCAGCAGCGCTTTTGCCGGAAGTCTTCTGGAACTGCTTGTAAAACTTTGCGACGTTCTGGGACTGATCGTACTGAAAAAAGAGGAAGCCCTGGATTCAGAGGTAGAAGCTCTCATCGAAGAACGTCAGGCTGCAAGAAAAGCAAGGGATTTTTCCAAGGCAGACGAAATCAGAGACAAACTGCTTGCTATGGGAATCGAGCTTAAGGATACCCGTGAAGGAGTAAAATGGAAACGAGTTTAAAAGAACTAAAGGAACTTTTTGAACTGAAGGACCAGGATATCCGCAGCTATTCACCTTTGACACTTGCATATATCGGCGATGGAGTTTATGAGCTGATCATTCGTACCATTCTGGTAAAAAAAGGCAACTGTCCGGTGAATCGGCTGCATAAAAAAGCCAGCAGTCTTGTAAAAGCGGCAGCCCAGTCTGATATTATGGAAGTTATTGAAGAAAAACTGACGCCGGAGGAATTAAGTGTTTACCGTCGTGGAAGAAACGCTCATTCTCCTACAATGGCCAAAAACGCCACTATGGCAGATTACCGACGAGCAACTGGTTTTGAGGCCTTAATGGGTTACTTATATTTAAAGGAAGACTATTCGCGGATGATAACATTGATCCGCATGGGAATCGGGGAGGAAGTATTATGAGTGAACAGATTGAAGGACGCAACGCAGTCCTGGAAGCGTTCCGCTCCGGCAAATGTGTGGATAAGCTGTTTATTCTGGATGGATGCCAGGATGGACCAATCCGTACCATTGCAAGAGAGGCCCGCAAAAAAGATACCATTATCAATTATGTATCCAGAGAAAGACTGGATCAGTTAAGTGAAACAAGAGCCCATCAGGGCGTGATCGCACAGGTGGCAGCTTATGAGTATTCCACAGTAGAGGAAATTCTTGCAAGAGCAGAGGAAAAGGGGGAACCTCCCTTCCTTGTGCTTCTTGATAATGTGGAAGATCCTCATAATCTGGGCGCTATTATTCGTACCGCTAATCTTGTGGGCGCTCATGGAGTGATCATTCCCAAAAGACGCTCTGTAGGTCTGACTTCTACTGTGGCAAAAACTTCGGCAGGAGCGATCAACTATACTCCGGTAGCCAAGGTGACAAACATTGTCCGTACGATTGAAGAGCTGAAAGAAAAAGGGATCTGGTTTGTCTGTGCAGATATGGGAGGAGAAACCATGTACAGATTAAATCTGACAGGCCCTATAGGTCTTGTAATTGGAAATGAGGGAGAAGGCGTCAGCCGTCTTGTCCGTGAGGCCTGTGATTTTACAGCCTCCATTCCGATGAAGGGAGATATTGATTCTCTGAATGCGTCAGTGGCGGCAGGGGTTTTGGCTTATGAGATCCTGCGCCAGAGGCTGAATGCAAAATAGAGTTAGAAAACGGAGGAAGTATGGACTGTTACGGACAGTTCAGCGATGAGCAGCTGATTGAAAGACTTCGGGGCGGAGAAACAGAAATTTCCGATTATCTTATGGAAAAATATAAAGGTCTTGTACGCAAAAAAGCCAGGGCAATGTATTTGATCGGGGGAGATACGGATGATCTGATCCAGGAGGGGATGATTGGACTTTTTAAAGCAGTTCAGGATTATCGCCCGGACAGAGAAGCGTCTTTTCAGACATTCGCTTCTCTATGTATAGAGCGTCAGCTTTACAGTGCGGTAAAGAATTCTACCAGACAGAAACATATTCCCCTTAATTCCTATGTTTCTTTAAGCGAGGAAGCAGAGACAGGGAGCCTGGAGGGGCTTTGGTCTGAAAATCCAGAGGCGCTGATCATAGACAGAGAAAATACAGGATCTCTGGAAAAACAGATCAGCCAAACCTTAAGTCCAATGGAAAACAAGGTTCTTGATTATTACCTGAAAGGGTACAGCTATGTACAGATTGCAGAGCTTATGAATAAGCAGTCAAAGTCTATTGATAACGCTCTTCAGCGTATTCGCGGGAAGATTCGGGATTATATCAAAAAATCCAAAAATGAGATACCCCTTTCTTTTTTTTAGAGAAAGTAGTACAATAGAAACAGATTACTTTTGGTAAGATCATGACGGCCCTGTAGCCGGAAATGAAAGGAGCAGTATATTATGGCAAAAATGAATAAGTATTGGGGATTAGTAGCAGTAGGCGCAGCGGCGGCAGCAGCGGCTGGCGCTATTGCAGCAATGGTGGTTAAGAGCAAAAAAGTTAAAGAATTTGAGGATTTTGACGAGGACTTTGACGATTTTGAATTTCCAGAGGAGCCTCAGGAAGAAACAGAGAAAAAGGAAGAAGCTGAGGCTTTTGTATCCTGGGAAGAAACAGAAGAACCTGTAGAAGAATCCGTAGAAGAACCTATGCCAGAGACAGAAGAAACTGAAGAGGCGGCGGAAGAGGCCGGAGAAACAGAAGAAGCACCGGCAGAAGAAATTCAGGAAGAAAAAGAGGAAGACGCTGAGTAATTCAGCGCCTTCTTTT
>NZ_CALFLA010000100.1 GCF_937880195.1 uncultured Blautia sp. | reverse complement strand
TTCTTTCAATATTGACTGTTTTTGTGGGAAAATATATAATAATTACCATTATATATTTTACAGGAGGTTCGATTATCACAATGGAAGATAGCGACAGTTGCGCTGACCCGAATCAAAATAATAATCTGAATGAATGATATATATTTCAAGACATGGTCTGTGTATTTTTATATACAGGTCATGTCTTGTGTTGTATATAAACGATTATAAAAAAGATTTTATTTTGAAAGAGGTTAAGACATATGAATAGTTCTTTAATATTTTTGTTATTGTTACAGGCTGTATTGATTTTTTTGAACGCTGTTTTTGCAAGCGCGGAAATCGCAGTATTATCTATTAATGAAACAAAGCTGGAACGTATGGCGGAAGAGGGAAATACCAGGGCGAAAAGATTATTCCGTTTAACAAGAGAGCCGGCAAGGTTTCTTGCTACGATCCAGGTTGCCATCACCCTTTCTGGCTTTCTGGGAAGCGCTTTTGCGGCAGATAACTTTTCGGAGCCTTTGGTAGACTGGATTCTTTCTCTGGGAGTAAATATTCCAAGAGCGACTCTGGATGCGGCAGCAGTTATTGTGATCACTCTTGTTCTGTCATATTTTACCCTGATTTTTGGAGAATTGGTGCCGAAGCGGATCGCCATGAAAAAGCCGGAACAGCTTGCAATGGGGATATCGGGGCTGGTAAGCGGTATTTCTGTTGTATTTAAGCCCATTGTTTCATTTCTTTCTATATCCACAAACCTTGTTCTTCGCCTGTGTGGGATCGACCCAAATGAGGAGGAAGAAAAGGTAAGTGAGGAAGAGATCCGTATGATGGTTGATGCGGGAAGTGAAAAGGGAACCATTGATCATCAGGAAAAGGAATTTATCCAGAATGTATTTGAATTTAACGATATTATGGTGGAAAGCATTGCAACGCACCGAACAGACGTAACGATCCTTTGGATGGAAGAGAATATGGATTCCTGGGCGGAAACGATCCATAACAGCCGCCATACTCGTTATCCTGTTTGTGACGGATCGCCGGATAACGTAGTTGGAGTGTTAAATGCAAAGGATTACTTCCGCCTGGAAGATAAAAGTCGGGAAAACGTTCTTCAAAAAGCAGTATATCCGGCATATTTTGTCCTGGAAACAACAAAGGCGGACGTTTTGTTTAAAAACATGAAAGCAAATAAAAAATCCATGGCTATCATTATTGACGAGTACGGAGGAATGACAGGAATCGTTACTTTGTATGATCTGATCGAAGAGCTTGTGGGGGATCTGGAGGACGAGCCTTTGGAATACAAAAACGATGATCCCTATATTGAAAAAGTGAATGAGAATACATGGCAGGTAAAGGGAAATGTAGAGCTGGAAGACATAGAAGCGGCTTTGAATGTGGAAATTGCATCTGCGGAATTTGATACTTTTACAGGTCTTGTGTTTGAGGAACTGGGAAGAATACCGGAAGACGGAGAGCAGGATATTAACCTTAAGATCCAGGATATCCAGGTACATATCAGCAGTGTAAAAGATCACCAGATCGAGAAGGCGGAAATTAAAATTTCTGCAAAAGAAGAGAAGGATGCAGAAGTAAAAATAGAAGAAAGCAGCCGCAGGTAGAGAGGGAAATAAGAAATGATCTATATCAGTCATTTGATCGAAGATGAAAAAATGAAAGCGCTTACTGCCAGGACAGGGGCAGGAATAGAAAGTATAGAGTTTTCTGTGGCGGAAAATCTGGATGATTTTGAGGGGACCATGAGAAATTACAAAAAGCGTCTGGAATATATGAACTGCCAGGAGCTTATCCTTCATGGGCCGTTTCTCGACCTGAATCCTATGGCCTATGACAGTCTGGTAGTCAAGGCTACACAGACCAGGTACGAGCAGGCATATCGTGGGGCAAAGGAGCTTGGAGCCAGGAAGCTGATCCTGCACAGCGGTTTTATTCCTTCTGTCTATTTCCTTACAGGATGGGCTCAGAGAATGGCGGATTTTTATAATCGTTTTTTGGATGACAAGGATGATTCTGTAGAAATCCTTATGGAAAATGTAATGGACCCGTTGCCGGAACCTTTGATGAACGTGGCAGAAAAAATTTTGCATCCTTCTTTTGGGATATGCTTTGACATAGGCCATGCAAACTGTTTTTCGCAAGTAAATGGCAAAGAATGGGCGGAAACGCTTTTTCCCTATATCCGTCACATTCATGTCCATGATAATGCAGGGGACAGGGACAGCCATCTTCCGCCGGGAGAGGGAAACGCTCCCTGTGATGAGATTTTGAAAACGCTTTGCAAAAAAGCGGATATGGATTGCACCATAGAATGCAATACTGTGGAAGATATAGAGAAGGCCGTTGCTTATTGCTGTGAACGCAGTGAACAGTAATGAAAGCCTTTGACAGGCTGGCAGAAAGGGGTATTTTCGTTGACAATGCAGATGCCCTATGATAGGATAAAATTACCTGAAATGTATTTATATTTCAAATAACTTTATAAAAAACAAGATATCTGAAACATGAGGACAAAATGCGAATCTGGTGAGAATCCAGAACAGATTTATCCCTGCTGTGAAAGCAACGAACAAGCTGTGCCACTGAATAATTTCGGGAAGGAGCTTTAGTAGGAAAGAATTTGGCTTAAGTCAGAATACTTTTTGTCTTTATGAATAAGGATCATTCGATGGATAAAAACGGATGTCTGTTTTTTATGTCTGTTTTACGAAAGGAGAGAAAATGAAAAACAAAAAAACAACAATGATTGCTGTGATTGCTCTTATTGTAGTTATGGCAGCTGCCGGACTTCTGTACATGAAATTTAAACCCGGCACTACGGAGGGAAGCAAAGAAATTACTGTGAAAGTATCTGCCCTTGATAAAGGAGAAGAGGTATTTACCTATCAGACAGACGCTCAGTATCTTGGAGAAGTTCTTGAGGCCAATAAACTGATTGAGGGCGAAAAAGGACAGTATGGTATATTTATTACTACTGTAAATAATGTAAAAGCCGATGATTCCAAACAGCAGTGGTGGTGCATTACAAAGGATGGAGAGCAGGTGAATACGTCTGCAGACCAGACTCCAATCCAGGATGGAGAGCAGTACGAACTTACTTTGACAGAGGGATATTGATGAATACCCAGCTTAAGATAAAGGATCTGGCTGTAATGGGAGTTATGGCAGCCATTGTATTTATCAGCCAGGTCGGATTAAGCTTTCTTCCCAATATTGAGCTGGTAACGCTTTTATTTATCTTGTATACATTGATAATAGGGAAAAAGGTTTTTGCAGTTGTGTATGCCTTTGTTTTTCTGGAAGGTGTTATGTATGGATTTGGCTTATGGTGGATTAATTACCTCTATGTGTGGACGGTTTTGTGTCTGATAACACTTGCATTCAGAAAGCAGACTTCGTTTATCTTCTGGAGTATCATATCTGGACTTTTTGGGATTTCATTTGGAGCATTGTGCAGTATTCCATATTTCTTTATCAGTGGTCCTTCCGGAGCGTTTGCATACTGGATTGCTGGTATTCCAAGTGATATTACTCACTGTATTGGAAATGTTATTCTGTGTCTGCTGCTGTTTAAACCATTACATTACATTCTGACCAGGATTGATTACTGCAGGGGATGAAGTCCTGTATTTCAAGACATGATTTGTGTTGATCCGGCACAGATCATGTCTTGTGTTGTATATGAAAGATTATATAAAGGAAAGTGAACCATGGAAAAAGAAATCCCATTTAAAGAAGAATATGAGAAGCTGAAGATTCTGGTTTCACAGGGACAGTTTGAGCTTATTTTTTCAGAAGAGGAGAAGGCAGGAGATATCAGACTGGTATATCTGATGAATGACGCTGTGGAAAGTTTCCTTGTTTTTTGTAAGGCAAGAATGACTGGGAGTTATGAGCCGGATTTTCAGGGAGAGCTGCAGGCAGAGTTAAATAAGGATGGAAGTCAATATGTGCTGGTAGTGCGTCAGGGAAAATCAGTATGTACCATATTTTTTCAGGAGCTTGTGCTGGAAACTCATTTATTTAATTATGGAAATACCGGGCATTTCTGGGTGGAAGGCTATGAATATCTAAGACAGTTGGAGTACAGGCTTGCGATTCTTTGGGACAAAAGAGAATATCTGGGCGAGGATTTTTGTACGGAGGAAGAAAGGCAGATTTCTTATTTGGCAGAATTTCCGCCGTTAAATTTTTGTTGTTATCCGGCTGTTTCAGAAAAATATCTGGTTCCCTCCTGCGGCTGGTGGCAGGTATCAGAAGAAGCCCTGGAATTTATGGATCAGCTTTCGGAAGAAGCCGGAGACAAAAGTCTGAGGGTATGGCTCAGGCTGTATTCTCGTTTTCCCTCAAAGTGGATCGCAAAGCATATTGCATGGATGCTTCACCGGGTTTCCCATGGAAAAGTAACGGATCTGATTGACAGGAAGCTGGCTCAGGCGGCGTCTGTGTACCCGGACAGAGATTTTGGGAAGGGGGAATCTGCAAAAGGCGATTTCCAGCAGCAGGAAGCAGAGAGGATCCAAAATCTTCAAAAGAGAGCCATGGCACGAAAAAAGGAGCTGGAATTAAAAGGATTCCAGGTAAGAATGTTAAAGGAAGAGCCTTTTCTTTATGTGAAAGATTCTGTAGAATATCAAATTCATTTAATGGTCTGGAAAAGAAATGGCAGAAACCGTATTGTAGAAGTAGAGACTATAGGAAAGGAATAAACCATGACAAAAATCAGAAATTTCACAGAAGAGGAAACTCCAAAAAATCTTGAAGAAATCAGAAAACAATTAAAAAAGCTGAAGGATCAGCTTGCAGAGGCGCTGGCGGAATATGAAGATAAGGACGAGGCCAGGGCAGACAGACTGACAGAAGCGCTGGACGCTTTGGAGGATGCGTCGGAAGCTGTGGAAGACGCGATCCTTGGAGAATAAATCTGTGGAAAAAGGAAAGAAATTTATGAATAAAGAGATAGAAAAAGGATTTGAATTTCGAAACATACGAATTGAGGAATCAGAGGAAGCGGCAATGGTGGAACAGAAATGTTTTCCGCCAAATGAAGCCTGTGCGCCCAGATTTATGAAAGAGAGAATCCAGGCGGCGGCAGATATTTTTCTTGTGGCTGTGGACAAAAATAACGGAAAGATAGCAGGATTTCTAAATGGGCTTGCCACAGAGGAAGAGCATCTGAGAGATGAGTTTTTTACAGATGCTTCTCTTCATGATCCAAATGGAAAAAATATTATGCTGACAGGTCTTGCCGTACTGCCAGAGTACAGGAGGCAGGGGATTGCAGGAAGTTTGGTTGAGCGGTATGCGCAGCGGGAAAAGGAAAAGCATCGCAAACAGTTGATACTCACATGCCTGGAAGAAAAAGTGGCCATGTATCAGAAATTTGGTTTTCAGGATCTGGGGATTTCCCAGTCCTCCTGGGGCGGTGAGATCTGGCATGAAATGGCCAGAGAAATCTAACGGTTCTTGTAATAAAAGACAGCTACCTGGGTGCGATCCCGGAGATTCAGTTTATCCAGGATCGTACTTAAATAATTGCGGACAGTGCCTTCGCTGAGATAAAGCCTGGAGGCAATCTCTTTGTTGCTGAGGCCGTCTGCGATCAGGCGGATGATCTCAAGTTCTCTTTCGCTGATATCATAGTCTTCATAACGAAAGGAAGAACCGGAGTGAAGCAGGTCAGGGATTTTTGATACGATTTCATGTCCAAAAACCGTCTGTCCTGAGTGTACGGCACGAAGGGCTGGAAGAAGGCTTGCATAATCCTGTTTCAAAAGATAGCCCCTTGCGCCCAGCTTCAGCGCCTGCACAATATACTCGTCGTCAGAAAAGGTAGTAAGCAGAAGTATATTTGCTTTTGGAAATTCTTTTAAAACAGCGGCAGAAGCATCCAGTCCGCTGACTTCTTTCATACGGATGTCCATAAGAAGGACGTCCGGTCTGTATTTCTTATATAATTCCAGAGCTTCTTTTCCATCGCATCCTGTGGCAGGAATAGTAATATCGCCGCTGGATTCCAGGATGGTTTTCAGCGCTCCAGAAACAAAAATATCATCATCAATGATCACAACTTTTATCATTTTTATAGATTCTCCTGTTCTTTAGGTATGGTAATAAAAAGACGGAAGCCTTTTTCTGTATGGATCTGAAGATTTCCATGGAGAGGAGCAAGGCGGTCCTTCATATTGGAAAGGCCTATTCCTGACGAGGAATTTTGCAAAAGGGAAAGGGATTTAACCTGTGTTCCATTATCTGTGATGCAAAGCTGGTAAAGGGCAGGATGTTCCCTCAGGATAATGGAAGCCTGGGTGGCGTTACTGTGTCTGGATATATTGGAAAGGGCTTCTTTGATAATACTGATCAGGCAGTATTTGATATCTTTGGGGACTTCATATCCCATGTCATAATCAAGGGTGACAGAACAAAACTGAAAATCAGAGATCAGTCCATGAACTGCTTCCTGAAGGTTAATGGACTCGTCATGAAGGTCATGAACGCTTGTCCTGACACTTGTCATGGCCTGATTTAAAGACTGATCCAGGTTATCCAGCACAGAGGCCAGAGCGGTTTCTGTGCTGATTGCTTTTGCGGCTCCGGTGAGAAGAATGGAGCGGGAAAGAAGATGGCCTACATTGTCGTGGATTTCCCTTGCGATCCGGTTGCGCTCTTTCAGGGTGGCTGCGTAGATCTCATAATTTTGTTTTTCTGCAAGCACCCTGTTTTTTTCCGCAAGGAGAAGATTTTTTTCTGTGCTGTCGTCACGAAGCCGCATAAGGCGCTGCTCCAGCATCAGGAGTTTTTCTGTGCGGTATGCCAGACAGAGGGCAGTAAGAAAAGCCAGTATTCCCCAGAAAGTAAACAAAAGAGTATGAGTTCCGTTTCTGTAAATAAGAAACAGATAAAAAAGTATTCCTGATAATGCAGACAGATATTTGTGATCTGTAAAAAGAAGATAGACAGCAGTTGGATAAAAAAAGCAGAGAGGTGGAAAAAAAAATCCGAGAATAAAAAAGCCTGCGCACAGAATAAAACAAGTTTTGGGATAGCTGGTAAAAATTCCTGCACAGCACAGGATCATACACAGGAGAAGGGCGCATACAAAAGCAGCGTCCGGCTTTTGATAAAAAAGAAAAAAGAAACCAAGAAGGGTCAGAAGCCCCATGTCCTGTAACTGATTCATGATAATTCCTCCCAGTTGATATGGAAAAGTAAAACAATTCTGTTTTCAGTATAATATAAAACAGAACACAGGGCAAAGAAAAAATCCGTATCCTTCAAGAATGTGACATTTGTCATAAGGAAGTTGTGACGGGAATCACTACAACAAGGTTGCGGGAACAGTTATGATTATCACATAGGGACACCGGAATGAATAAGGAGGACAGGATGAAAGAAGATTTTAAAAAGGAAGGAATTGTACATATAGAAAATCTGGTAAAGAGGTACGGATCTTTAGTAGCGCTGGATCATTTGAATCTGGACATTCAAAAGGGAGAGATCTTCGGACTTCTGGGGCCTAACGGTTCAGGCAAAACAACAGCCATTAACTGTATTCTGGCGCTTTTGAAATATGATAAAGGAATCATCCGTATTTTTGGAAAGGAGATGGCTCCTGATAATTATGAAGCAAAAAGTCAGATTGGGATCGTGCTTCAGAATGTGGCGGTATTTGACGAGCTGACTGTATATGAAAATATTGATTATTTCTGCAGCCTTTATGTAAAGGATAAAAAGAAGAGAAAAGCCTATGTGGAAGAGGCTCTGGAGTTTACAGGTCTTTTGGATTACAGAAAAATGCGCCCAAGGAAGCTTTCCGGGGGACTTCTAAGAAGACTGAATATTGCCTGTGGGATTGCCCATAAGCCAAAGCTGATCATTCTGGATGAGCCTACGGTAGCTGTAGATCCCCAGAGCCGCAACAAAATTCTGGAAGGAATCCAGGAGCTGAACCGTCAGGGCTCCACGATTATTTATACCTCTCATTATATGGAGGAGGTAGAAAAGATCTGTACCAGGATCGCTATTATGGATCATGGAAGATGTATTGCCGCAGGCACAAAGGAGCAGCTTACAGGGATGATCAAAACAGGAGAAAAGGTAAGGGTCGAGGCGGTCTCTTTAAGTCAGGAGCAATTAAAGGCCATACGCCAGCTTTCCCATGTATTTCAGGTGGAGTATCAGGATGAAATCCTTACGGTTTACTGTACAGAAGCCAGACATAATCTTGTAAGGCTTCTTCATTATCTGGAAGAACAGGGAGCGGCCTTTGGACGAGTATATACGGAGCTGCCTACGCTTAACGACGTATTTCTTGAAATTACAGGAAAGCAGCTTCGGGATTAGGAGGGGATTATGGCAGATCTGATCAGATACAGTATTATCAGAAAAATAAAAAATTTTAATATTTTGTTCTGGCCCTGTATTTTTCCTCTTATTATGGGAACTTTGTTTTATTTTGCCTTTGGAAATATGTCAGAGGCAGATTTTGAAATCGTGCAGGCAGCCTATGTACAGGAAAAGGGAGATCCGGTTTTTACTGAATTTTTAGAAGAGATGGACCGGGAGGGAACCGTGATCCAGGTAGAAACAATGTCACAGGAAGCGGCTTTAAAAAAGCTGAAAAACAGGAAAATAGACGGCATTTTTTACGGAGGGGAAACTCCTTATCTGGAAGTGGGAAGAAGTGGCATGGCTCAGAGTATTATGCAAAGTCTTTTGGAAAGCTACCTAAATGGAAAAAATACAATGGAAACAGTAGCGAAGGTTCACCCGGAAAACCTGGTCCAGGCATCAAAGGCTGTTTCTGAGTATCAGGAATTGGTGCAGAACGTTTCACTTGGAGGAAAAACAACCAACAGCAATGCAGGATTCTTTTATGCCTTGATCGGAATGGCCTGCCTTTACGGATGTTTTATGGGAATGGGATCTGCTTGCTGGCTGCAGGCAAACGTAACGCCTCTGGCAGCAAGGCAGTGCGCTTCTCCGGTACACAGGCTGACCATGATCCTTACAGAGGTGCTAACTTCTTTTATCCTGCATTTTCTGAATGTGGTAATTTTGATCTTTTATCTTAAGTATGTGCTTCACATGGAGTTTCAGGGAAGTATGGGGCAAATGCTCCTGGTATCTATGACAGGATGTATTGTGGGCGTGAGCATGGGAATCTTTGTGTCAAGCGCTTCCAGACTTAGTGAAAATGTCAAGGTGGGGATTATGCTTGGAATATCCATGACAGGAAGCGTTCTGGCAGGACTTATGAACGTTACGATAAAATACGCTGTAGATGAGAAGTTTCCTGTTTTAAATAAGCTGAATCCGGCAGCGCTGATTACAGACGCTTTTTATTGCATTAATGTTTACGATGATCCGGTGCGGATGAGGAATAATCTTTTTACGCTGGCAGTAATGGCAGTTGTGCTGACTGCAGCATCATTTCTGGTAGTCAGGAGGGAGCGTTATGACAGTATTTAAAGGATATATGAAAGTGATCCGGCAAAACAGATGGCTGATCCTTCTTTATGTTGCGATTTTTTTTGCCTGCACCATATTGATGCAGTCCATGGCAGGAAAAACAGAAAAGAGTTATCAGGCAGAATCATTGAAGATCGGAGTGGCGGATGAGGATGGAGGACCTCTTGCACAGGTGCTTCAATCCTGGCTTGGAAATTTTCATGAAGTGATTCCTCTGGAAAATCGGATTTCTGATATGCAGGAAAAACTTTTTTACCGGGAAGTGGAGTATATTGTAAGGATTCCAGAAAACTTTTCCCAAAAGTGTATCAAAGGAAAAGAAAAGCTTTTGGTAACGTCTGTTCCGGGAACTTATTCTGGTATTTATGTGGATCAGCAGATCAACAGCTTTTTGAACAATGCAAAAACCTATCTGGCAGCAGGATTTACCCAGGAAGAGGCAGCGGCAGCTCTTAGTAAAAGGGTTCCTGTAAAAGTTACGCTGGATAAAAGCAGCGGTATGACAAAAACTCCAGGATTTCTTTATTATTTTCGCTATCTGCCCTATCTATTTCTTGCTTTGTTCGGATTTGTTGCAGGAAATATTCTGATCGTATTCAGCAAAAAGGACGTAAAAAACAGAATGAGGGCAGCCCCGGTATCTGCAAAACGTCAGAGCCTGGAGGGACTTCTCAGTATGACCTTTTGCGGGGGAGCGCTTTTTCTTTTTGTGATAGCTGCAGCTGTTTTGTATTACGGGAAGGACTTGTATGGAAGCAGAAACTTTGGCCTTTATCTTTTAAATACGCTGGCAGTATTTTTTGTATCTATGTCTGTGGCTTATCTGGCAGGAAGCCTGGCACCTAATAAGGATGCCCTTACAGGAATTGTGAATATTGTTTCTCTTGGCATGTGTTTTCTGGGCGGCGTATTTGTGCCTCTTGAATATATTTCCAAGAATGTAAAGACAGTAAGCCAGTTTCTTCCTGTGTACTGGTATGAAACAGCAAATGATCTTCTGGGAGAGTTTGATATTCTTACAGAAACGGCAAGACTGCAGTTTTTTCAGGCTGTAGGGATCCAGATTATTTTTGGAACAGCCCTGGTCTGTGTGACGCTGGCGCTTGGGAAATACAGACAGGCGGAAGGATAAGGTGATTTTGTCACAGACTGACATATATTTTTTGTGTATGATAAGACCATAAAATAAATCCCAAAGAAAAAGGGAATCATATACACAGAGCCCCAAAACAACAGAAGAATACAGGAAGGGGCAGACAGGAGGAAAATATGTCAGCTTTAAATATTACAAAAAATAATTTTCAGGAAGAGGTTATGAACAGTGATAAGCCAGTGCTTCTGGACTTTTGGGCAGGATGGTGCGGTCCCTGCAGAATGCTTTCTCCGGTAGTGGATGAGATCGCAGAAGAAAATGAAGAGGTTAAGGTATGCAAGGTGAATGTGGACGAGCAGCAGGAGCTTGCTTCTGAGTTTAAGATCATGACAATCCCAACTTTGATGGTGTTTAAGAACGGAGAGCTTCAGAGCCGCTCTATGGGTGTGAAGCCAAAAGAAGAGATACTGGAAATGCTTCAGTGATAACAGAAATGAAAAGGAGTACAGCTGCCGTTATGGGGTGACTGTACTCCTTTTTTGTAAGGATTATTTACCTGGAAATCTGTTCCAGGCCTTTTTTGTCTGTAAGTTCAATGGTTCCTCTGGAAAGTTTTACAAGACCTTCGCTTTGGAAGTAGCGGAGCATCCGGGTAACTACTTCTCTGGCAGTACCAAGATGATTTGCTATTTTTTCGTGGGTGATCTTCAGGGAGTCGGTATTGTCAAGAACGCTTTCTTCAATTAAAAATCCGGCAAGGCGCTTGTCAAAGCTTTTCCACATAATCTGTTCAATGAGCCACATAACGTCAGTAAAACGGCTTGCCATGATCTGATTGGAGAAGTTTGCCATGGGAGCGGACTCCTCCATCAGTTTTTTGTAAATATAGGGAGGCAGGACAAGGATCTCGCTGTCTTTTTCTGCTTCAATGGTTACTTCAAACTGGATATTCTGCATGACACAGGAAGCGGAGAAAATGCATACGTCCCGTTCAAAAAGGCGGTAGAGGGTGACTTCTCTGCCTTCGTCAGAAAGTATATAGGAACGGAGCTGGCCGGAAAGCACCAGAAGCATTCCAAGGCAGCTTACGGAACCGTTGTGAAGAACAGTTCCTGCCGGAACAAAACGGTGGAAGGCTGTCTGAGAAACTGTTTGCTGCTGGGATGGGGTCAGCTTATCCCAGATAGGAAAATAAGATGCCAGATCCATATAAGGAACCTCCTTGATAAAATAAAAAAGTATATATTAAAATATCGAAGTGAATTATTTTTGTGTTTTTATAACTGCCAGATCAGATATAAGGCACACAAAATATATTCAAGCGAATAATTTTGTTTCCAACATATCTATGTCCTGGACTTCAGGACAATCCCGTAAAGTGTCGGGACAAATATCAATGCAATTAACTCCATCCATGCATCCTGATAAATCCCAGGCAAGCGTATCATTTAGAATAGTACATGTGTTTTTAAAAACTTCAATGTCTTTGATCTGATTAAAAATTCCTCCCTTGGCAATCAGAGGAGCTGCGTCGTAAAGACGGACAGTATTATCATCCATGTATACGTAGACCTTGTAATCATCAGTAGGAATAACTTGAATAACTTCTGACAACATATAATCACCCCTTTTCATTATCTTAATGGATCAATGGATTTGATATTACCAGTACCGTTCTCTATTTCTCTCCAGTTATCCATTAATTCGTCCTGGTGGATAATTGCCCACGCAGTAACAAGTTTAAGCTGACGGTTGGGAAGTCCGCCTTTAATAACCTTTCCAGTATGAATATCAATTTCCGCTTTTTGCCCATTGTATTCTGCATGAAAATGAGGCGGCCTGTGTTCATCATAGTACATAGTAATTCTAATACTAAAAAATCTTGATATTTCTGGCATTTATATTTCCTCCTATTTCTATTCGGAATTAGCTTTGAAATTTACATTTGATTTATCAGTCAATCTTTTATGTTAAGTATATAGAACAGGAGGAAATCTGTCAAATACCGGAGGGG
>NZ_CALFLA010000099.1 GCF_937880195.1 uncultured Blautia sp. | reverse complement strand
GAGGATAATAAAAATTGAATAACGAAGAATGTTAAGACGGTCATCATTTTTGAAAATATAGTAAAAAGTGATGGCCGTCGTTCTTGCTATCTAATATAATTTAAGGTATACTCTCCACAGAAACAAAAAGGAGAGTTTTTTTATGTGGAATCGAAATATACAGGAAGATATCCTGTTTGAAGATAGAGAAATCCTGGTCTGCCATAAACCGGCAGGACTTGCGGTTCAGAATGCCCGTATGGGCGCTATGGATATGGAAAGCGCTCTGAAAAATTATCTTGCAGCAAAAAATCCCGGTCAAATTCCCTGGTTGGGTGTGATCCACCGACTGGATCAGCCGGTAGAGGGAGTAATTGTTTTTGCAAAAAATCAAAAAGCTGCCGCCGCGCTCAATAAACAGATGACAGAGGGCAGGATCAAAAAAGAATACCTGGCTGCAACAGACAGAAGCCCTGAAAATAAACAGGGAACACTTATTGATTATCTGTTAAAGGATGGCAGAAAAAACCTTTCTGCAGTAGTTTCAGAGAAAACAAAAGGAGCAAAAAAAGCAATTCTTTCCTATAAGATAGAGGATGAAATCAAAGATAACAGAACATCCTCTGGAAAACGCTGTATTGTTCGGATCAGTCTGGAGACAGGGCGACATCACCAGATACGGGTACAGATGGCTTCTGCGGGAATGCCGCTGCTTGGAGACAGAAAATATTATCCTTCGGATAAGTCCGGCTATCCGCTGGCGCTTTGTTCCTGTAAACTAAATTTTATCCATCCTTATAATGGAAAAAGAATGGATTTTCAAGTGAAGCCCAAAGGAGAAGCCTTTCAATTGTAAAACTTTGCTCAAATTCATGAAAAAACTATGAAAACTATGGACGGAAAAAGTAAAATGTGATAAGGTGATTTATCGGCAATTACGTAAGTTTGAAGCACATATATCAGATTGATTCATAAGAAAAGAGGAGAACGGCAATGAAAAAAGCAGCAGTGGCAACAGTCCTTCTGGCAGGTTCAGTCCTTTTGGCAGGCGCAGTTGGCAGCAGCGGCAGCTTTGTAGAATCCGTTAATGCGGATGTGCGGACAGACAGTGAGACAGAGGAAGCTGCAAAAAAGGACAGCGCTGCAGGAATTGATACTTCTATTCCGGTTGTACCAGGAAGCAGAATTGCGGTGGTGAGCAAGTGCGTGTCAGGCGAATTCTGGGACATGGTACATAAGGGAATGTCAGCAGCGGTGAAAGATATTAATACAGCCTATGGATTTAAGTCCGATGATCAGATCAAAATGACATTTGAAGGTCCAAGCGACGAGCTGAATGTGGAAGAGCAGGTGAACACCCTGGATGCGGTAATTGCAGAGAATCCTGCAGTATTGTGTCTTTCTGCAAGTGATATGGATTCCTGTCAGGCGCAGATCGAGACAGCTATGGAGAATGATATTCCAGTGATCGTATTTGACTCCAATGTCAGTGAAGATCAGTTGGTTACAGCTTTTTGCGGCACAGATAATGAGCGTGTAGGACAGATTGCAGGAGAGAAGATGGCAGAAGCCCTGAACCAGCAAGGGAAGATACTTATTTTTTCTGCTCAGGGAAAAACAGAAAGCAATCAGAAGCGTGTAGATGGATTTAAGTCAGCTGTTGCAGAGTATGCGGGAATGGAGGTTGCAGCAGAGATTTATGCGGATCAGGTAGAGGATATGACTGCCGCTATGCAGGAAGCCCTTGCTCAGTATCCAGATGCAGCCGGAGTTTTTTGTACCAATGCAGATATGTCAGATCTTTATCTTTCCCTGGAACAGGAGGAAACAGAGTTTCCGATTATGATTGGGGTAGATGGAACTACCAAACAGCAGGAGGCAGTGAGGAGCGGAAAAGAATACGGAATTGTTTCTCAGGCGCCTTATGAAATGGGATATCAGACAATCCTTTCTGCGATACAGACAACAGATCCGGCGGCAGAGAAGCCGGATGAGAAGATTCTCCTGGAACCGGCATGGATTGACAGTACAAATCTTGAATCCCCTGAATACAGTAATTATATATACAAATAAAATAGGAAGTGCCTTTCCTGACTGATTAAATCAGTTATGGAGAGGCGCTTTTTATGTGGCAGAAAAGCAATATATTCTGTACGAATCCTTCTGCTGCATAAAAAGCGCCGTTTTTGCTTGAAAAAGTATTTCTCCATAATGAATTTATAGCTGACTCTTTACCTCAGGGGAAGATTTATTATGCCAGCTTTTTCGATTTCCCGGATTCTTTCTATGGGAACGTCTGTCATATCTGAGATTTCTTCATAAGAAAACTGTTTTCTTGCAAGAAGCCTTAAAACAAACTTCTTTTCTGTGGAGCGGACACCTTCAGTTTGGCCTTGCATGCGTCCCTCTTCACGTCCTTCTTCCTTAAGATCTTCAAGAGCTTTACACATATTTATTGTCTCCTCCT
>NZ_CALFLA010000098.1 GCF_937880195.1 uncultured Blautia sp. | reverse complement strand
CGACCTCCGCCGTGACAGGGCGGCGCTCTAACCAACTGAGCCACTGGGCCAAAAATATAAAATGGACCTTCGGGGACTCGAACCCAGGACCGACCGGTTATGAGCCGGTTGCTCTAACCAACTGAGCTAAAGGTCCAAAAAGCCGATGATCGGACTCGAACCGATAACCTGCTGATTACAAATCAGCTGCTCTGCCAATTGAGCCACATCGGCGTGTAATGCTAAAAGAATTATACACCAAATGTCGGAATCAAGTCAAAGAAAATCTCATTTTGTATTTTTAAATGACTCCAAGGGGATTTGAACCCCTGTTACCGCCGTGAAAGGGCGGTGTCTTAACCGCTTGACCATGGAGCCTTACTTTTCGCTGTTGTCTATCACTGTCGACCTCAGCGAAAATTATAATACCACACCCGGATATATTTTGCAAGAGGTAATTTGAATTTTTTTTATTTTTTCACCTTATTTTTTTATCACTCTGAAAAGTCCGCAAAAACAGCCCGGGCTTTTTCAAACGCCTCCTTTCCTCTTACTGTGAGAAGAACTTTTCTGCAATCCAGCCCTGTTCCTTCTAACAGATCCCTGCCCTGTTCCAAGCTTATATAAATCCCCTCCGATGGATTGCTGAGACAGGCGGCAGCCTGACACTCCGCCCAGTCTGTTTCAATAGATCCAGATTTTTCAGTATTTTCACGACTGCTGCTTTCTGTATTTTCCAAACCATCCTCAGCTATATGGTATTGAAGCCCTTGGTTGCTCTTTTCCCAAAAGGCTGCAAGCCTCCTTTTTGAAATTGTATGGCCGTAAGGATCTTTTAAATGCTTTAATGTGTTCTTTCCTGCCAGAAGCATTGGAATATTTCCAATTTCCATATCCCTATAGGTCTTTCCTTCCATCTTAAATTCTTTCAGATCCACAGCCAGAAGAACTGTACTCATGGTATAATCGTCCAGCTTTAATTCCACAGGAATTTCCAGTACAGGAGAAAAGGAAACAAGTCCCTGTATCTTTTCCACCTGTTTCAAAAGCCTCTGGTCATATGTCATATTTCCCAGAGAGACCACAGCCTGATATTCCCCTGTCATTCCTGTAAGAAACGAAACTGCAAGACGGATTAAAAGGTAAAGGATTCCTGTTATAAAAACTGCTCCCAAAATAAACATTGGGTAAAAATGTCTTTTTTTACATTTTCCCATTGGAAACCTCCTGTCTTATCTCCTCCAGAAGTATTTTCTGCTTCCTAATCCTGTGCATAAGCAAAAAAATCAGACATACCATGCCGCAGACTGCAGCAGCAAATACAGAATACCACCAGTTATTTGCCTTTTTGGGCTTTTCTATATTCAGGGTCTGGAGCCTGGGCTTTTGAATCTTTGTTTCATACTCTTTCACCTGTTCATAATGCTTCCCTTCCCCATCCTCATATCTAAGCGTAATCTTCCCTGTCACATTTCCATACATTTCTTTTTCATCCGTTCCCTCATCCCTGCCTGAGGCCTCCATGGTACGGGTTCCTACAAAAATCCGCATAGTTCCTGTATTTTCTGTTCCTGCCTCCATATTTCCCAAAAAAATCTCTTCTTTTGGAAACATTCCTGTTCCTTCCAAAGTAACACGAGCATTAAAAATCCCGGTTCTGCTTACGTTTTGCACACGAATCCCCATATTTACTGTATCTGTGGAATATACTTCTGCCGGAAGGTTATCACAGTCCAAATTCGCCCGTACTTTCTGTTTAACTGAAAGTTCCGTCTTCTCCGTTCCTGCTGCCGCAGTTCCTTTTTTATCCTCATATTCAAAAGAAAGAGTTACCGGAACAGTCCCCTCCTTTGCATCCACAGCTGCCTCAATCCTATTTGAAACAGTGATCCTGCCGCCGGGACTGATCTTTTCAAAATAAAAGGAGTTTTTATCAAACTGGATTCCCGGTGTTTCTGTGGAAAATACCAGTTTTAGATTATAAATCCCCTGATTGTTGCTTTTATTCTGCAAAACAAATTCCACTTCTTCAGAACTTCCGGCTTCCATGTCCTTTCCTGTAAGGCTGCAGCTCTCCAGCAATATCTTTGGCTGCCGTATTAGTTCTTCTTTCTGCCCGGAAGAAGCCTCTGCTCCTGAAAAACCTGCGCTGCCGGAAGATACCTGTACTTCTGCCTCTGCTTCCATACCGTTTCCATCTCCAAAGAGCTCTTCCTCCTTCTGATTTCCTTTTTCAGGATAAATATTCAGATTTTCAATATTCATAGAAAATCCCGGAGTTGGCAAAGGAGACAGCTCGGGTTCCGGTGAAATCTCAGGATCCGGCACATCAGTAGGCGCTGGAGCAGAAGTCGGTTCCGGTATCAGAGTAACCTCTGGGATCACTGTAGGATCTGGCATCACAGAAGGCTCCAATTCTACAAAAATGTCTGAACTTACTTCGTCAGCAAACAGCTCTGCACCGTACACTTTTTGTTCTCCGTTTATATTCCACTGATTTCCCGCCATAATCTGCAGACACAGGATGAAAATTCCTGCTTCCAGCCTTCCCTTTTTCATCGTTCCGCCTCCTCCCTTTCCTTCAAAATCCCTCCGTCCATCTCAAAAACCCGGTCGCACAAAATCCGTATATCTTCCTCATTATGGCTTGCCAGAAGGATAGTCTTTCCCTGGGATTTCAGCTCCAAAAGAATTTTTCTCATATCCTCCACCCCATGTTTATCCAGACCGTTAAAAGGCTCGTCCAGAACAAGAAGCTCCGGCTCTTCCATAATGGCCTGCGCAATTCCCAGACGCTGCCGCATACCAAGGGAATATTTTGCCACAGACTTCTTCATGTCAGGATCCAGCCCCACTTTTTTCATTACAAGCCGTATCTGAGCCGATGTGATCCGGCGGTTCATGGACGCCAGAATCTCCAGATTACGAAATCCTGTAAGATCCGTAAGAAAACCCGGGCTTTCAATGATCACGCCAAGGCTTTCGGGAAAATCCACTTCTTTTCCGATGTTCTTTCCCTGAACCCATATGGTTCCTGACGTTACTGGAAGAAATCCGCAGATACATTTCATCAGAACTGTTTTTCCTGATCCGTTATTTCCCACAATACCGCAGACCTGCCCCTCATACAAAGTAAGCTCTGCTTCTTTCAGTACGCAGTCTTCTCCAAAATATCTGCTTGCCTTATCTACCTGGATCACAGGCTCAGATTTCTTCCACCCTGTCATAAAGAATCCCTCCATAAAGCGCCATCAGCATCCCCAGAAGAACAAAAAGAAAAAGCCATAGTCCCAGACCCTTTTCTCCCCATTCTGCGCTTCCCTCCATCCATTGAGGCGGGTAAAGCCACAGCGCTTTTTTAAAATACCGATCCCTTAAAATCACACAGAAATAATAAAGAACAAAAGGGAATCCAAAAGCCAGATATACCGATCCTGTAAGCCCGGCAAAAATCCCTCCTCCTGTGCTTAAAGCCGCTGCCACAAGTCCGCAGCGAAGCAGGATTCTTCCAAGCTCCGCCATCTGGCCCCATGGGAATTTTCCCTGAGCCTCCAGAGGAAAAAAAATCATAAAATACGCCAAAAACATCAGCGCCCCTGCCAGAAAAACAGAAAGAAATCCACCAAGAGCAGTAGTAAATACTTTACATTCCACATAATAGCGCCTTCCGGTCCGTGGAAGCGCTGTTTTTAAAAACCCACCCTGCCGCTCACGGATAAAGGAATCGCTCCATGGCAGAACTGCTGCAAGAGGAAGAAAAAATATCATGGCGTTTGATTTCAGAGCTTCTGTTTCCATGTCTACAAAACTTCCTGGATTTAAAAGTCCTTGAAGCTCAGGATAAGAAGCGCCCAGACTAATTCCGGCCATAGCTGTCATAAATCCCAGCCAGAAGCCTTTGCCCTTAAGCATTCTCATTATTTCATTTCCCATATCAGTCCTTTTCTCCCAGAAATACAAAGGAATATGTTTTCAGCCTTTTTATACAGAACAATGTAAGAAGCGCCAGAACCCCAAGAAATACCAGAACAGACTGCCCTATGGAAGGCAGGCGATCATAGCCAAAATTATGTCTGCCATAAGAGGCATGGCTTAAAGGGCTGAGCCAGCCGATCAGCACATTGACCCGGAACATCTCATATTTTTCATATCCCAAAATTCTGGCAAGGGCCTGAGGGTCCAGCAAAAAACCATACAGACAAAAAAGAAGTCCTGTGACCATTCCTCTATTTTTTCCCGGCAGAAGATTTCCTGCCAGGATCACACTCCCAAGACAGAGGATGTAAAGAAACAAAAGAAGTATCACCAAGGCAGCGCATCCAAAAGGAGAAATGCTTTCCATCACCTTTACCGTAGATGGTACGCAAAGGATTTCTCCCAATCTGGAATAAGCCAGCATAGCGGCCGTATCGCTCCAGATATTTCCCGGATAGCTGTTGCTGGCGCACAAAATCATAGTTGAGCCCATCATAAACAATGTATAAATCCCTGCCGCCAAAGCCATATAGATCATTTGCCCCAAAAGCCATCGAGTCTTGGTTGTCCGGTACAGATAATAAGGAGTCACTGCGCTCCATACAGGAAGATCAGAAAAAAGAAGCAAAAGAAGCACAGAGCTTAAAAGAATAGCCGTACTATCTCCAAAGGTCCACAGAAACGGTTCCAGCATCTGCACAGGCGATTGGTAAGTATCCATTACAGGCATGATCCTGCTGCTCAAAAGAAAACAGAGAACAAAACCCAGAAGAAAGGTCAGTATAACCCTTGGTCTTTTAAAAAAGCCCCTGAAATCATAGCGGATCACTGCCAGAATTTGTTTTACAGCTTTTTGGCTTCTTTTTGTCCTGTCCATCCCTTTTCCTCTAATATCCCAACCCTCTGTCAATCACACTGCCGTCTATAGCGTTGATGGTAAGATAACTTTCATATTGGGGCGCATAAAGGAAATTCTCTGATCCGGTTTCCCATTCCGCCCCTTCCTTATAAGTGCCTTCATAGCTTCCAAAGAAATCCCAGGCAGGAACAAGCACGCCGGAACGGCTGTCTGATTTTGGTTCGTAAATTCTTGTGTAGCCAAATACGATCCGGTCTATTTTGTATGTAAGCTCTTTTGCATTCTCCATGTAATCTGCGTTTTTAATAAGCATCATTTTTTCGTAAATATCCATGATCTCATCAAAGGATTTCAGTTTTACATTTTCTGTTTTTGTTTTTCCAATATCGTACTGGTCGATCAGCTGTACATCATCAATTCCTTCATCCGTTACACAAAAGTCCAGCTTCTCATAAAGCCAGCTTTCTGATTCAGCTCCCATATCGTTGCCGTACAGCTCGCCTCCCTGTTCCTCCGTATAAGTAATGGGAATTTCTCCCAGCTTTCTCGTATAATGAAGGATATAGCCGGTATCTGTCAGCACAAGCTTCTGATCTTCACCGCTTCCCTTTTGATAAAGACAGAGTCCGTACTCCCAGTCTCCAAGCACCATATCCGGGATCTGAAGCTCCTTCACCTTCTCGTCTGCAAGAGCTTTGGCTTCTTCCAGAGAAATTCCAATTTCGTCTTTCAGCTCTTCTTCTGTTGGAACCCATTCTGTATCCACCCATTGGGAGGAACCTGCAAGCTTACTGTAATAATCATATCCGTCCCAATGCATAAATTCATTGATTATACTTTCCTTTTCATAACGGCTCTGGTTGCGGATTTCCACAGACATAGGGGCTGCTCCATAGGAGTTCATACTGTAATTAAAAGCATTTCCATCTTCTGTAACTGCCACTCCAACAAAGTAATCATCCATGGTGTAGTCTCCTTCTTCCCCTTTCAGGCCAAACTGAGGCTTCACCTCCTTCAGTGTGCGGGTTTCAGGGGCTGTCTCATACTCCTTTTCCAGGTCTTCAATGGTCTGATTAATGTCCAAATAATAATTCCCATTCTCATCCTTCCCAAGACCGTTAGGATCCAGATTTCCCTTTGCAAGGTTGGCTTTCCACCAGGTCAGCTCCTTTTGTACCACATCCTTTGTACGGGTATAGTAGCTGTGTGAGGTATAGATCTTTGCATTTTTAAAAAAAGTATCTGTGATAAGATCCATCTGTTCCTGTCCAAAGGGATGCTGCGTTACCTCGATCACAGAAACATGGTCTGTATCAGGAATCTCTACCTTCGCATCTGTTACTATTTTAAGGTTTCCTGTGGTATCTGCTGTCTCGCTATGATAAGTTTCCGGCGCTCCTACTGTTTCCCGGATATTTTTACCGGACAAAACTTCTGTATTTTCCTGTTCTTCTGCCTCCTCTTCATACAATATTTCTTTTATATTTCCCTTCTTTTTTACAAGAGAACTCTCTGGTGTTTCTGCGCATCCGGTCAAAAAAAACATCTCGGTCATCATTACCAGAATAGCTGTTACGATTCTTTTTTTCATGGTCTGTCTCCTTTCCTGGCGAATCATACAAAATTGCTGTCTGTCCTTTCTGCTTCCAGAATAACAGAATCTTTTTACCGGATATCCTCCATTTTGTAACCGCTTTGTAACCATGAAAGAATCACCCTTGTTCCTTTTTCAGGTTCGCTTTCGATAGACATTTTCCAGTGATGAAGATCTGCAATTTCCTTACAGAGCGCCAGTCCAAGTCCTGCGCCTCCTTCCTTTCTGGAGCGTGACTTATCCACCATGTAAAAGGCTTCCGTTACCCGTTCAAGGTCTTCCGAGGTAATCCCACGCCCATAATCTTCCACAATAAGCGCCTTATCCTCAGCTATTATCCTGATTTTTCCACCTTCCTCTGAGGCTTTTCCTGCGTTGTCCACAAGATTCAACACAAAGCTTGTCAAAAGGTCCACATCTGCTGTTTTTTGGAGATCTGAAGGGCTGCATTGGACTTCCAGCTGAATTTCCTTTTCTTTTAAAGTAAATCCCGTCAGAGCTTTTATATGGTTCAGAAATTTTCCCACCTGAAAGCTTTGAAGATTCAGCCCTGATTTTTCTTCCTCATAGAGTCCGGTAAGCTCCAGAATTTTAACAGACAGCCTAGAAAGGCGACTGCACTCCTTTTGAATATACCGAAGAGCCTGCTCCCGTCTTTTATCGCTTAAGCGTACCGTAAGGAGAGTATCCGCATAGCCCATAATGGCCGTCATAGGTGTTTTCAGCTCATGGGCAAGGCTTCCCAACATTTGCTGCTGTCTTCTGTTTGTTTCTGTCAGTTTCTGTATACTTTCCTCAATGGTAGCAGCCATATGATTAAAGCTGCATGCCAGCTCTCCCAGCTCGTCTTTCCTTCCCTCTGATACCCGGATCTGATATTTTCCTTCTGAAATAGCTGCGGCAGCCTTTTTTAATTCCATCAGAGGGCGCATGGTGGCAAAAAGACTTTTCCATATGATAAATCCCCCCACGACCAGAAGAAACACAGTAATCAAAAATCCCTTTAAAAAAAGACGCTCTGTTCTCTGATAAATTTCCGTAACATCCTGATAATACAAAATTCCTGCCTGTATGTTGCTGTCAGATATCTGCGTAAAGGTCAGCATGAGTTTTCTTCCATCTATGGTCTGTATTGGTACTTCTCCGTTATTTTCTCCATTTACTTCGCTGATTCCCATATAATCAAATTCATAGGGTGTGGCATTGCAGATCCATTCTCCATGCTGATAAAAAGCTCCATAATTCCCAAAAACATCCCTAAATGACTGAACTGCAGCCAGCTTCCTACCCTCTGCATCGTTGTTTTTCAGCAGCTTTAAAGACTCTTCCAGCTTTCTGCTAAACTCGTGGAACTTATCTGTAAAAATAATTTCCTGGCTCTTTCTCTGATCCATCAAAGTCTGCTTTTGAGATTCATAGAGAAAATACACCATGGTAAGCTGAGAAATCAAAAGAAATCCCAGAATTGTCTGCAAAAAAATTTTCCGAAACAGCTTCACTCATCCACCTCCAGTCTGTAACCTATAGTAGGAATGGTTTTTATTACATTTCCCCAATCCAGCTTTTTGCGGATACGGCCTACGTGAGCGTCTACAGTACGTGTCTCTCCCTCAAACTCCATTCCCCACAAAGCCCCCAGGATCTGTCCTCTGGTAAGAGCCTTATTTTTATGCCGGGCAAACATTAAAAGACATTCGTATTCCATTGGTTTCAAATAAATTTCTTTCCCTGCTTTTGTAACAATTCTTTTTTCTGTGTCAATCTCCACGTCATAAATGCGGATAAAGTGATTATTTTTTCCGTTTCTTTCCAAAACTTTTTCAATGCGTACAAGAAGCTCCAGCATCTCAAAGGGCTTTACAATATAATCCTCTGCGCCTTCCTTTAGTCCTCTGACCTTATTCTGAACCTCGCCTCTGGCAGTTAGAAAAATAACAGGGATCCCATATTCTTTCAGCCTGGGAAGAAGCGAAAAACCATCCTTTCCCGGCAGCATCACATCTACCAAGGCGCAGTCATAGCCATGATTCTCCTTCAGGCTTTTGCTTACCTCCTCTCCATCAAAAAAAGACGTTACCTGATACCCTGTCACCTCCAAATTCATACAGATCAGATCATTAATTGCCTCTTCGTCTTCAATTACAAGGATATTCGCCCCCATATTGATTCCTCCCCCTGTCTTTCATCTATTATTTTGATTACATTATTACACGAATTTTCTTTGTTTGGTGTAACTGTTTTGTAAAAAATTTTGTTTTTATTATATTTATGCTTTAGATTCTATACAAAAAAAGCCTGCAGATTATTCTGCAGGCATAAAAAAACTCCCCCTGTTGGACTCGAACCAACGACACTGCGGTTAACAGCCGCATGCTCTACCGACTGAGCTAAGGAGGAATAAAAGTGTTTTTGAATTGCACTTTCAAAACTACATACATGTTGACATTGGAATCAGTTGACCAAGCTTTGCTTTTTACGACTTGCCGGTCATCTCGTGACTTCCGTCACTCG
>NZ_CALFLA010000097.1 GCF_937880195.1 uncultured Blautia sp. | reverse complement strand
ATACAGGAATTGCGAAAGAGGTAGCAGACGTGCATATAGTCGGAAAAATAAACCGGGAAATATACAAATGTATTACGGATGATATTGTAACGGATGAAGTTATTATTACGGATGAACGGATTCAGCACATTATTGATAGAAGGGGAAAAGAATTCTATGAAAAATATGGTGATAAATTTATAAGTATCCTTCAGGAACCAGATTTTATATTTAAAGATAAAGAGAATACAGCTCTTGTTTGTAAAGAATTTAAAATTAACAATAAGTATGTAAATCTGGTACTAAGATTAGTAGTGTCAACTGACAATCCCGAGTATAAAAATTCGATTATTACGGCAGTAGGAGAGAGTATGAAGAGATTTGAGCAAAGATTAAGAAATAATGAGCCTCTTTACAAAAAAGAATAATTGCTGTACAATAAGTATATAATAAATAGGCTTTACCCGAATGATTATTTGAGGTGGTAAATTTCGTAGCGACCACACGCCGACGGTATTGACAAGGGGAAACTCTGAGAGATGCAGGAGAATGCTACGCCTGCCAAATAATTGTTCGGTTGAGCAAATATAGATTATGAACGCCGCCAGTCAGTAAATGTCCGGCGGTATTTTTATATTCATTTTTAGGAAAGAAAAGTGGCGTTTGTTCAAACATTCTTGTTTTTTGAAGAACAAGAACCAGTACGATTTACAACAGGCAGAAAAAGAAGGATTGACAACAGGTGAAAATATGAGTAGTCTAAACACATCATATAACAAAAAGGAGGAAGAAAAATGAAAATCATTATGGGTGCAGATCCGGCAGGATTTGAACTGAAAAACGCGATCAAAGAAGATCTGTTAAAAAGAGGTTATGAAATTTATGATGTGGATCCTGAGGAGCCGGTACTTTTTCAGGAGGCTGCCATGAAAGTTGCAGAGGGCGTACAGAGCAGGGAATATGACCGCGGAATTGCCATTTGCGGAACAGGAATGGGAGTAAGCATTATCTGCAACAAATACAGGGGCGTATATGCCGCATTATGTGAAAGCCTGTATCAGGCCAGAAGAGCGAAGGTTGTAAACAATACAAACGTGCTGTGCATGGGCGGATTTATTATTGGCAATGAAATGGGCAGGGAAATGGCCAGGGCATGGCTGGAAGCAGAACATATGGTAGGACTGGAACCGGAAATGGCCCGTATTGTGGAAAAAGAATTTGACGAGCTGGTAGAGTTTGAAAAGAAAGTATACGAAAGATAAAAAGAAGCAGCGTTGAATAAAACTAAGAAAATGTGAAAAATGCACAAAATAAGGGGCTCTGTTTTGGTGAAATGCATAGAAATGTCAAGTGTTATAAAAAAGACAGTTGACTAATCAAAATATATACACTATAATGCGAATATAGAAACCGGTTACATTAACTGCGTTGAGGAAAAATTATATGAGTAACCTGACAATTATAGACATCGCCAGAGAAGCTGGCGTCTCAAAAGCTACGGTTTCCAGGGTTATTAATAATTCCGGCGCTGTCAGTCCGAAAACACGGGAACGTGTTATGAGTATTATTGCCGAGAATAAGTTTTCACCGTCTGCTACAGCGAGAAATCTTTCCAAGGGAACTTCATCTACCATTGGATTTGTTGTACCGGAGGTTGACAACCCCTTTTTCGGAGAGGTACTGCGAGGTGTGGCAGAGATTGCTGATAAGAACGATCTGACGTTGATCTGCTACAATTCGGATGACAATGCAGAAAAAGACCAACGAGCCCTGAATCTATTAAAAGAACATCGTGTAAGAGGTATTCTTTATACACCGGCAGTGGATTACAGTGGAAGAAGCGAACGTAAACGTTTGACAAAAATGCTTCATGAACTGGGTGTTCCTGTTATTATCATGGATCGAAATATCCGCTACTCTGGTGTGGACGGAGTATACTTCAACGATTATCAGGGAGTATATGACGCTACGGAAGCATTAATAAAAGCTGGCCATACAAAAATTGGAATCATTAACGGAACATTGGACCGCGTACTTGCCAGGGACAGACAGAAGGGATATTTAGATGCGCTGAAGCAGTATGGAATCACCCCGGATGAACGATGCATGTTTTTTGGAGATTTTCGTGCAACGAAAGCATATGAGTTATCTAAGCAGCTTCTTGACCTGGATCCAAGACCTACGGCAGTTCTCACTTGCAATAACCGGACTAGCCTGGGATTTCTGAAGGCGCTTCATGAGCGGGGACAATCTGTTCCTGAAGATATCAGCTGTATTGGTCTGGACAAGATAGAGGCTCTTGATATTATCCGTAATCCCTTTAATTATATAGAACGGGATGGAAGAAAGATGGGGCAGACTGCAGTTGAACTGCTGATAAGCCGTATGGCGTTTCCAGATCGTCCGAAGATGGAGGTTGTGCTGGAAACAAAACTGGTAATCAAAAAGCTGTGAAGCCTGAAACAACTGAAACTGAATAATGTGTAAATATGATGAAGTGCTAAATGTAATCATATTTGCACAATTTTTTACAGAGAATTGGAAACGGTTACATTAATTAAAAGAACATAAATTGATAATATTTAAAAGAAAAACCATTGAATTTAAAGGATTTTTATGCAAAATATGGAAAAAATCTGTATGAAATTATGATACCGATTACACATTTTAAAGAAAGGAAGAGAAAGAACATGGGAGACAGATTCAAGGAATTAAGCAGTAAGGCTCTGGAAGAACTGACACAGGTATTTGGACGCATGGACGACAGTACAGTGAGAGAACTTCTGGAAGAAATAAAAAAGACAAAAAGAATATTTTTACTGGCAGCAGGAAGAGAAGGTCTTGCCACAAAGGCTTTTGCCATGAGATTGATGCACCTGGGAAAAGAAGCCTTTTGGATCTGGGACGACACCACCCCGTCCATCGGAGAGGGAGATTTGATGATCTGCGCCTGCGGTTCTGCCAATGTGGGACACGAAAATTATGTGGCTGATATGGCGAAGAAAAACGGAGCAAAGCTGGCGCTGCTTACACCGTCCAGTGAAGGATTTCTTTTATCTATAGCAGATTTTGTGGTAAATATTCCAGCAGCCGCATATAAGGCGGTGGGAGAATTTGTACCGTCGGAACAGTTAATGGGAAATTTGTTTGAACAGACATTATTCATTTTTTACGATATTCTGGTGATGATGCTTAGAGAAGAAATGGAAATGCGGCCGGAGGAAATGGTTGCCAGACATCGTAATGTGGAATAAGAAGGGAAATAAGAAATCCCAAGTTTAGAACCCTATGGGGAGCGTGGCAGCAAGTCACGGTTTTTACATACTATATGAAACGGTGCAGAATAGCCCGTTTCAAAAGAATTCATTTTAAGGAGGAAACAAAATGAAAGCAAAAAAACTGGTAGCAATGGCAATGGGTGCGACAATGATCATGTCAATGGCTGTTCCGGCTGCTGCAAGCGAGGATCTTTTTGATCCGGCAAACTACAAGTCTGATAAGGACTCTTCCGAATGGACAATTGCAGTTGTTACAAAAGACAACACAGCAAACTGGTTTAAGCGTATGGAGGTTGGCGTTAATGAGTTTGGCGAGGATACTGGAATCAATGTAATCCAGAAGGGACCGGCAAACGCAGACGCAGCTTCTCAGGTTCAGGTTATTGACGACATGATCAACCAGGGCGTAGATGCAATCTGTGTTGTTCCTATTGACCCAGGCGCAATCGAGGCATCTCTTCAGACTGCAATGGAAAAGGGAATCGTAGTTGTTACTCATGAAGCATCCAATCAGGTAAACACACTGTACGATACAGAGGCGTTTACTTCAGAGGATTTTGGAGCAGCTCTTATGGATGCCCTTGCAAAAGATATGGGAGAAGAAGGCAAATATGCAGAGATGGTTGCTTATACAACCAGTACAACCCATATGGAATATGCAAACGCACAGAAAGCACGTCAGGAAGAGGCATATCCAAATATGGAACTGATCAACGACGGCGCTGTTCCGACCTGCGAATCTGAGGAAAGTATTGATACAGCATATGAAAGAGCAAAAGAAGTATTAAAAGCAAACCCGGATCTGAAAGGATTTACCGGCGTTGCATCTACAGACTGCCCAGGTATTGCAAAAGCAGTTGAAGAGCTTGGTCTGGATGTAAAGGTTGTTGGTGTTGGTACTCCTAATGAGTTTAAGCCATATGTAGAATCCGGTACTATTTCTACAATTAAGCTGTGGGATCCAAAGGATTCTGGATATATCATGTGCAAGGTTGCTTCCATGATCTTAGGCGGAGAAGAGATTACAGAAGGATGTGATCTTGGACTTCCGGGATACGATAAGGTTTCTATCGTAGAAGGCGACAACAGATGCATCATCGGTCAGGCTGACTTAACAATTACAAAGGATAATATCAACGATTACGATTTCTAAGACATCGTTTATTTCAGTCGGAGAAGAATTAAAAATCGCATATCCTGTATCCTTTATATCAGGGTATGCGATTTTTGCACTCAAAATTACTAAAAAATATAAAAAAAGTAACGAAAGGGCAGGATGATAAGATGGAAAACATTCTTGAAGTCAAGGGAATAAAAAAATCATTCGGCGGAGTACATGCGTTAAAAGGTGTTGACCTTACCATTAAAAAAGGGGAAACGCATTGCCTGGCTGGTGAGAATGGTTGTGGAAAATCTACAATTATCAAAGTGATTTCCGGTTTTTATAAGCCGGATGAGGGGAGAATCCAGGTGGATGGGAAAGATTATCCGACAATGACTCCTACCGAAGCCATTAAGGCTGGTATTCAGGTTATCTATCAGGATTTTTCCATCTTCCCCAATTTAACGGTTATAGAAAACCTGGCGTTTAACCAGGTACTTGCAAATAAGAAAAAATTTGTAAACAGAAAAGAATTCCGGCGGATTGCAGAGGAAGCTGTTGCAAAAATAAATTTTAATGTGGATCTGGACGCACTGGTTGAAACACTGCCGGTAGCGGACAAGCAGTTGATCGCTATTTCCAGAGCTCTTCTGGATAATGCAAAACTGATTATCATGGACGAGCCTACTACGGCATTGACAAAAAAAGAGGTAAGACGACTTTTTGATATTATTGAGAAATTAAAGGCAAGCGGGGTTACGATCTTGTTTGTATCTCATAAGCTGGATGAAGTATTTGAAATTTCAGACAGCATTACGATTTTGAGAAGCGGTGAAAATGTGATCAGCTGTCCGGTTTCAGAAATGAATGAAGAGAAATTTACTTATTATATGACTGGACGGCATTTTGAAGATAATAAGAAAGAAAAAGAAGAGAGAAAAATTGGAAAAACAGTTTTGGAGGCAAAAAATTTAAGCGCTCCGGGATTTGAAAATGTCAGCTTTGATCTTCATGAAGGAGAAATCTTAGGTATCACAGGTCAGTTAGGATCTGGACGTACAGAGCTTTCCCTAGCTCTTTCCGGTATGCTGAAACCTACGGCAGGAACCATAGAGCTGGAAGGTGAAGAGGTTCATTTTGCAAGTGTGAACCAGGCGCAGAAAAAGGGAATCGCTTTGGTACCGGAGGATCGTCTTACAGAAGGCCTTTTCCTTCCGCAGTCGATCATGGATAACATAACTGTTACCAGACTGGATGATATTGCTGTGAAAGGCGGATTTATCAATCATAGTAAAATTGAAGAGGAATCTGCCCAGTGGGTAAAGGATATTGGGGTTGTGACAGCAGATCATAAAAACCCGGTTTCCACACTCTCTGGAGGAAATCAGCAGAAGGTAGTTCTGGCAAGAGCGCTTTCTATAAGTCCAAAAGTTTTGATATTGAATGGTCCTACAGTAGGCGTGGATATCGGAGCAAAGTATGATATTCACAATCTTCTGAAGAAACTGGCAATGCAGGGAATGGCAATCCTGGTTGTTTCAGATGATACGGCTGAGGTCATTGACACTTGCGACCGGGCGATTATCATGCAGGGCGGCAGGATTACCGGATCGCTGACAAAAGAAGAGCTGAATGCGCAGAATCTTGCTAAAGCAGCAGATTGAGAGGGAGATTAAGAATGAATAAAATAAACTGGAAAAAGCTGACGAAAAGATCAGAATTTTATGTATTTCTGATTATTGCAATCTTATCCGTTGTGATTCAGATGCGTTCTGGTCTGTTTTTCGCAAATAATAACATTGTGGATATTATGCGTTCCATGATCGTACCCAGTATTTATGCTTTGTGTGCGTATCTGGCGTTTATCAGTACAGGCCCGGATGTATCATTTCCGCTTGTAGCGGCTTTGAGCAGTTATCTTGCCATTACCATTACATATAAAATCGGCTATGACGGACCTTGGTTTGTAGTTTATCTCATTGGTATGGTATTCGGAGCTATTATGGGCGCTTTAAACGGATTTATCATTGTTAAATATAAATTCCCCAGCCTGATCGTAACTCTTGGTACCTCATCTATTTTTAGCGGAATCCTTCTGGGCGCTTTTGAAGCGGAACGTATGGATCTTCCAGATACGCTGCAGAGATTCGGAAAAGCATCTCTGCTTACTGTAAAAAATGCAAAAACAGGTCTTGGATCTACTCTTCCAATGACATTTTTGATCCTTGTAGCTCTTTATATCATTGCTTACCTGGTATTGAACTACACCATGGTAGGAAGAGGCGTTTATGCTGTGGGCGGCGATGAGATATCTGCAGAGCGCGCAGGATTTGACGTAAAAAAGATTCGTTTTGGTATTTTTGTTATTAACGGAATGCTGGCTTCTATAGCAGGACTTTCTTATGCAGTAATGTCTATGAGATATCTTCCTACAGAATATGCAGGAGGCGAAATGATCGTCATTGCGGCAATTATTCTGGGAGGAACCCGAATGAACGGAGGAGTGGGAACACTTACAGGCTGTATTCTTGGTACACTTCTTCTTACTATGGTTTCCAACAGCCTGATTCTTCTTGGAATTTCTGTTTACTGGCAGAAGGCGTTTATCGGCGCGATTATTATTATTGGTACAGCGGTGTCAGTTCTTCAGAGCCATAATGTAAAGATAGGATCTAAGAGAAATAAAAAGGAGGCAGCATAAAATGAATAAAGTAAAGAAAATTGATGGAAATATTATACGTCTGCTTGCCATCCTGGCTATTGTAACAGTGGTCTCCGGGGTGACTACCGGTACTCGTTTTGTGAATCTCGGTAATTTCCAGTCTATGGCAAAGACATTAAGTGAATATGGTCTCATGTCCATTGGCGTAGGCGTTACCATGATCGCAGGAGGAATCGACCTTTCTACAGTATATATTGCCAATCTGTGCGGAATCCTTGCCGGAATGGGAATGAAAAATATGGGAATGAGTATTCCTGTAGCAATTTTACTGGCATTGGTTGTAGGAACTCTTTGTGGCGCATTTAACGGTTTTCTGATTTCTGTATTAAAGATTCCGGCTATGCTGGCTACCCTTGGAACTTACCAGTTATTTATGGGTATCGCTATTGTATGCTCTAACGGAAGTACAGTCAGCGGCGTACCAAGAGAATTCAGCAGTTTTGCCTCAAAGACATTACTGGGAATCCCGCTTCCATTTCTGGTATTCCTTTTGGTTGTGATAGCAGTATCTTTGATCATGTCCAAAACAAAATTTGGCGAGAGAGTTCATCTGGTAGGAACAAATGAGAAAGCGGCGAAATTTGCAGGTATTAATAATGTTTCTGTTATTATACGAGCATATGCCCTGTCCGGTATTGTTTCTGCTGTAGCGGGAATCCTCAGTCTGTCAAGAATCAGTTCTGCAAAAGCAGATTTTGGAAGCAGCTATACCATGCAGACTATTTTGATCTCCGTACTTGGAGGAGTAAATCCTAACGGCGGTTTCGGAAGTGTTCCGGGAATTGCGATTGCAGTTATCATCCTGCAGATGCTTTCTTCTTACTTAAATATGTTCCCGAATATCAGCAACTACTACCGTGATCTGATCTGGGGAGTTGCTCTGATCGGAGTTCTGATCATGAATTATTATATTGAGAAACATCGTATGACAAAGCAGAGCAAACAGTAGACAGAAAAGGGTAACTGTTCACATAGGGCTATTACTGTGAACAGCAGACAGAAAAATGGAGGACAGGACATGGAGAAACCAAAGATTCTGGTTGTGGGAAGTATGAACATGGATCTTTTTGTGGAAGGAGCAAATTCTATTCCCAAATATGGGGAATCTATCATCTGTGCAGGCTATGGATATGCCACAGGCGGTAAAGGCTCCAACCAGGCTGTCGCAGCATCCCGCCAGGGTGGGGACGTAGTGGCTGTGGGTCGTTTAGGAAAGGATCAGAATGGAGAACAGCTTTTAAAATCCCTTCAGAACGCCAATGTAAACACAGACTATATCGTAATGGACGAGGAGGCTCAGACAGGTCTGGCTCTGATGCTTTTAGATAAAAGCGGAAAATACGTTTCTTATGTTTCTATTGGAGCAAATTATAAGGTATGTATTGAAGATGTAAAAAAAGCTCTGGACAGCGAAAAGTTCGACATGATTTTAATGCAGCTGGAAATTCCGCTGGAAACGATCTATGCTACCTGTGAAATTGCAAAAGAGCGTGGGATCCCGGTATTTCTGGATGCAGGACCGGCAATGAAGATTCCGCTGGAACGAATGAAGGGTCTGTATATTATTTCACCTAATGAGGCAGAGACAGAAGCTCTCACAGGAATCAGCGTGGATACAAATGAAGGCGCGTTAAAAGCGGCAAAATGGCTTTATGAACAGGTAGAGCCAAAATATGTAATTTTGAAGCTGGGTGAAAGAGGCGCTCTTTTGTATAACGGCTCAGAGGCGAAGTTTATTGAATGCTTCCAGGTAGACGCAGTGGACTCTACTGCAGCAGGAGATACTTTTGGCGCGGCTCTGGCAGTTCAGCTTTGCAAAGGGGTAAAAATAGAAGACGCGATCCTGTTTGCCCATGCGGCGGCAGGGATCTGCGTTTCCCGAAAAGGAGCCCAGGTTTCTATTCCTGAGGAGTCAGAGGTGGAAGAATTTCTGATTGAAAGGATTGGAGGTGTTCCAAGATGAGGAAGGGGTTTATTTCTCCGTCTTTAATGTGCTTGGATCTGATGAACGCAGAAAGGGATATCCGAAAACTGGAAGAGGCAGGGGTGGATTACCTTCATGTGGATATGATGGACAATCATTTTGTGCCAAATATCACATTGAGCGTAGATTTTATAAAAGCCTTAAAGAAAATAACCGCAATACCTCTGGATATTCATATGATGATCGAGAATCCAGAGCAGACTATTCCTCAGCTTTCTTTTTGCGATGAAAAAGATTTTATCAGTATTCATTATGAAGCTACTTATCATCCCCAGAAGGCTTTGGCTACAATCCGGGATATGGGAGTAGGAGCCGGAGTGGCTCTTAATCCTTCTACTCCGATTTGTATGCTGGAGGATCTTCTGCCGGATCTGGATCTGGTAATCTGTATGACAGTGAATCCAGGATTTGCCGGACAGAAGCTTGTTCCGGCTACCTTGGAAAAAATTTCCCGGCTGAAGGCAATGTTAAAAGAACAGAATCAGGAAAGGATCCTGATAGAGGTGGATGGAAACGTCAGCTTTGAAAATGCTGTTAAAATGCACAAGGCGGGAGCTGATATTTACGTAGCCGGAACTTCCAGCGTTTTTTCAAAAGAAGGAACTTTACAGGAAAATATGAAAAAAATGCGGCAAATCATAGGGGATAAGTAAATCATGGAAAAGGAAGCTTATAAGAAGGCGGCCAGTCTGGTACTGTCAGAATGTGAACAGGCGCTGCAGGCTATTGATCCGGAAAAAATCAGCGCTTATATAAAAGCGATCACAGAGGCTAAAAGAATTTTCTTTGTAGGCGTAGGCAGGGTGATGCTTTCACTGGAGGCAATAGCTAAACGATATGCTCATTTAGGTCTTGATACGGTAGTGGTGGGACAGATCACCGAACCGGCTCTGACCAGTGAGGATATCCTGGTGGTTGGTTCTGGAAGCGGAGAAACCATGTTTCCTCTTGGAATTGCCAAAAAAGCAAAAGAGATCGGCGCAAAGGTGATCCATATAGGAAGTAATCCCCACAGCAGAATGAATGAGAACTCAGATTTGTTTTTAAGGATTCCAGTAGAAAGCCGCGCAAAAGAGGCGGACGAAATTTCATCAGGACAGCCTATGACTTCTCTTTTTGAGCAAAGTCTGCTGCTGTTTGGCGATATTACTGCCTTAATGATGATCTGGGAAAGAAATCTGGATCTGGAACAGCTGTGGGAGTATCACGCAAATCTGGAGTGATTACAGGAGGACAGATATGAAATTACAACTTGCATTGGATGATATTTCTCTGGAGGATGCAATTTCTCTGATAAATAAAGTAAAAGAGGAAATCGACATTATAGAAATTGGAACTCCTTTTGTATATCAATATGGAATGGAAGCTGTTCGCAGGATGAAGAGCTTGTTTCCAGAAAAAGAGGTGTTGGCTGACCTCAAAATTATGGACGCAGGTTATTATGAAGCAGAAGAGGCCTTTAAGGCAGGCGCAGACTATGTGACTGTTTTGGGCGTGACGGATGATTCTACTGTTCTGGGATGCAAAGAAGCAGCGGAGAATTATGGAAAAGAAATTGTGGTAGATATGATTGGCGTAACAGATATGGAAAATCGCATCAGTGAACTGGAGGAGATGGGGGTACACGGTCTTGCAGTACATACAGGAACAGACAGACAGGCATTGGGATTTACTCCATTGGATGATCTTAAACTGATGGCGTCCTGTAGCAAAACAGCAAAAATTTCTGTTGCAGGAGGTATTAAGGCAGATACAGTATCAGAGTATGTAGCTCATCGCCCTGCAGTGCTGATCGTAGGAGGCGGAATCTGTCATGCAAAAGATCCTGTTTCAGCGGCAAAGGCAATCAGCGAACAGATGCCCTGAGGAGGTTTAAAAATGAAGAGTGATAATATTTTACAGTCAATTCTCATGGAACTGACAGAAAATGCCAAACAGATATCTCAGGAAGAAATGGTGAGATTTGCAGAGACGCTCAGAGATTCCTCCCGGATATTTGTGGCGGGAGCCGGACGTTCCGGCTTTGCTGCCAGAGCTTTTGCAAATCGCCTGATGCATCTTGGCATGACTGTATACTTTGTAGGAGAACCCACCACTCCGGCCATTCAGGAAGGAGACGTGCTGGTGATAGGCTCCGGTTCCGGCGAGACTGGAAGTTTGGTGGTCATGGCGAAAAAAGCAGTAGAAAAGGGAGCGAAGGTAGTTACGGTAACGATTCATCCAGAAGCGTCTATTGGTTCTATGGCAGAAGCATGCATCTGCATTCCAGGCGCAACGCCCAAAAGCCATATGGCTGATACTATGAAATCTGTACAGCCTATGGGAAATGCTTTTGAACAGTTAAGCTGGCTGGTTTATGATGCAGTTATTATGATTTTGATGGACATGTTTGGAAAAACCCAGGAGGAAATGTTCCGGCTTCACGCCAATCTGGAATAACATATAAAACTGTTATATCGAAGGAAACAGAGAAATCTGTAGAAAGTCGATATAACAGTTTTTGTTATTCTTGTAAAAAAATAGATTCTGAGCTATACTGTTCACCAGTATATCAAGGGAAGTAATAAGAAAACTGAAAAAGAAAGGATGCTTCAGATGAATAAAGATAAAAGTTTTCTGGGAACAGAACCAATAGGAAAGCTGCTTCTTCAGCTGGCCCTTCCTACTGTGGCAGCTCAACTTATCAATATGCTTTACAACATTGTAGACCGTATGTATATTGGACATATTCCAGGAGACGGGGCTATGGCTCTGACTGGAGTAGGCGTCTGTATGCCGATCATTATGATCGTATCAGCCTTTGCCGCTTTGGTTGGAAACGGGGGAGCGCCCAGGGCTACCATTTATATGGGAAAAAAGGATACCGACACCGCTGAAAAAATTCTGGGGAACTGTTTTACTGCGCAGATTATGATCTCTGCTGTCCTTACGATCATCCTTCTTATATGGAACAGAGATCTTCTCCTGGCGTTTGGCGCAAGTGAAAATACAATCAACTATGCGGTTTCGTATATGAATATTTATGCTCTGGGAACTATTTTTGTACAGATCACACTGGGAATGAATCTGTTTATCACCGCTCAGGGATTTGCAAAAACAGGGATGCTTTCTGTTCTTCTTGGCGCAGTGACAAATATTATTCTGGATCCGGTTTTTATTTTTGGATTTGGAATGGGAGTAAGAGGCGCTGCCCTTGCAACCATTCTTTCTCAGGCTCTTTCCTGCGTATGGGTATTGGGCTTCCTGTTTGGAAAAAAGACAATTCTGAAGCTGAAAAAGAAGTATATGTCCATTAGAAAAGAAATTATACTTCCTTGTCTTGCGCTTGGTTCTTCAGTGTTTATTATGCAGTCCAGTGAAAGTGTGGTCTCTGTCTGCTTCAATTCTTCACTCCTTAAATATGGAGGCGATATTGCAGTAGGAGCAATGACCATCCTTACCAGCGTTATGCAGTTTGCCATGCTTCCCATGCAGGGACTGGGGCAGGGGGCGCAGCCCATTATCAGCTATAATTACGGCGCGGGAAATAAAGAACGTGTCAAAGGGGCGTTCTGGCTGCTTTTGAAATGCAGTATGCTGTATGCTGTGTTATTCTGGGGCATCGTCATGCTGTTTCCACAGATTTTTGTGGGAATGTTTACAACAGACGCGGCGCTGGCTATGTTTACAAAAAATGCTCTGAGGATTTATATGGCGGTTGTGTGTCTTTTTGGAATCCAGATGGCATGTCAGATTACTTTCGGCGCATTGGGAAATGCAAAGGCTTCGATTCTTGTTGCAGTTATGCGTAAATTTGTACTGCTGATTCCTCTGATCTATATTATGCCTGCAGTTTTTACAGCAGATAAAGCAAAGGCTGTTTATATGGCAGAACCTGTTGCAGACACACTGGCAATTACTTTTACGGCAATTCTGTTTTTCGTCCAGTTCAGAAAGGCATTGGCACAGATGAAGAATGCAGATCAGTAAATGATAAGCTGATTGTAATAAATCTATAGAAAGAATAAAAAACTCAGATTTCAGGAAAATACAGTTCCCGGAATCTGAGTTTTTTGTAAAAGGAAAGTAATTTATAAAGTTTGCTCAGGCGTTTTCTGCCAGTATGGTTCCTCCGCCAAGTACAGTATCTCCATCATAGAAGACAGCCGCCTGTCCAGGGGTAACAGCTCTTTGAGGCTCCTGGAATGTAACGCGGATTCGGTCGTCGTCGATTTGTTCAATAGTGGCGGGCTGTTCCGGCTGGCGGTAGCGGGTTTTTACCTTACACTGTACGGGATGGTCAAGACGATCCCAGGAGATAAGGTTAATATCTCCAACCAGGCAGGAATCAGACATAAGATCTTCTGGAAGGCCCAGAACTACCTGATTGTCTTTCAGAGATTTGGAGCATACATAAAGGGACTGGGGAGCAGAAATTCCAAGTCCCCGGCGCTGGCCGATGGTATAATGGATGTGCCCTTTATGCTTACCGAGAACATGCCCCTCTTTGTCTACAAAATCTCCTGGCTGAGGAGTATTTCCAGTATAGGATTGGATAAAAGAAGCATAATCTCCGTCCGGCACAAAACAGATGTCCTGGCTGTCAGGTTTGTCTGCGTTGATAAAGCCCTGTTCCTGGGCAATCTTACGTATTTCTGATTTCGAGTAAGAGCCAAGGGGGAAAATTGTGTGGGCAAGCTGATCCTGGGTCATGGAATAGAGGACATAGCTTTGATCTTTTGTGTGATCCAGTCCTTTTTTCAGGAGAAATCGTCCTGTATCAGGATCCTGTTTAATTCGTGCATAGTGACCGCTGACAATGTAGTCCATGCCAAGCTCTCTGGCTTTTTCAAGAAGAGCGTTGAATTTCAGGAAACGGTTGCAGTCAATGCAGGGATTGGGAGTTCCTCCGTTCAGATAGGTTGCAGTGAATTTATCAATGACCTGTCTGCGGAATTCTTCCTGCATGGGAAATACATAAAAGAGCATACCGAGACGCGAGGCAACGTTCCGGGCGTCTTCTGTATCGGAAGGAGTACAGCAGGCCTTTTCTCCCGGCTGGCTGCACTGGGGTTTATCATAAAGCTTCATTGTGGCTCCTGCGCAGTCATAGCCTTTCTGGAGCATCAGATAAGCTGCCACACTGGAATCCACGCCGCCGCTCATGGCAATGATGGCTTTTTTCTTCATGGAAATTCTCCTATTCGTAGAAATCAGGTTAGCAGGGGACTTCCCCTGTGTTTGCTGACGCTATGGTATCATTATAAACCTATGATGTCAATATGTAATTTGAGGACTAAAAATCATAGCCCTAAGGTTATCACAAATAAAAGCAGATA
>NZ_CALFLA010000096.1 GCF_937880195.1 uncultured Blautia sp. | reverse complement strand
TCCTGAAGGTTTTTCTTCAGCTCCATCATCTTATCTCTAAGTTCTGCTGCCTGTTCAAAATTCAGATCTGCAGCCGCTGCCCGCATCTGCTTCTCCACCTGTGAAATCAGCTTTGTAAGCTCTTTTCGGCTCATGGATTCAGGATCCTTCATAAGCTTTTCTTCTGTCTCTGCAACTGCACGTGAAACTGCGATCAGATCCCTGACTGCTTTTTTGATCGTTGTAGGTATGATTCCATGTTCTTTGTTATACGCCTCCTGGATTCCGCGGCGGCGCTCTGTCTCTCTGATGGCATTTTTCATGGAGTCTGTCATTACGTCTGCATACATGATAACATGGCCCTCGCTGTTACGCGCCGCGCGGCCAATGGTCTGAATAAGAGAAACCTCTGAACGAAGAAATCCTTCTTTATCTGCATCAAGAATAGCAACCAAAGTAATTTCAGGAATATCCAGACCTTCCCGGAGAAGGTTGATGCCAACAAGAACATCAAAAACATCCAGACGCATATCCCTGATGATCTCCGCTCTTTCCAGCGTATCAATATCTGAATGAAGATATCTGACACGGATTCCCACATCCTTCATGTAATCAGTAAGATCCTCTGCCATTCTTTTTGTCAGTGTTGTGATCAGAATCTTGTGTCCCTTTTCCACTTCTTTATTTACTTCACTGATCAGATCGTCAATCTGTCCCTCTACGGGGCGGACTTCCACCTTTGGATCCAGAAGACCTGTTGGACGGATGATCTGTTCTGCCCGCAGAAGCTCATGTTCTGCCTCATACTGTCCCGGAGTTGCTGAAACAAACATAACCTGATCCAGCTTTGACTCAAATTCCTCAAAACTTAAAGGACGGTTGTCCTTGGCAGAAGGCAGACGGAAGCCATAATCTACCAAAGTCTGCTTCCTGCTTTGATCTCCTGCATACATGCCGCCCACCTGGGAAACAGTCTTATGGGACTCGTCAATAATAAGAAGAAAATCATCCTTAAAATAATCCATCAGCGTATAGGGCGGCTGCCCTGGAGCCAGTCCTGTCAGATGTCTGGAATAGTTCTCAATTCCAGAGCAAAATCCTGTTTCCTTCATCATTTCCACATCAAAATTGGTTCTCTCAGCAATCCTCTGGGCTTCGATCAGCTTGTCTTCTCCCTTAAAGTATTCTACCTGTTCTTTCATTTCTTCCAGAATAGCGTCTGCCGCCTTACGTATCTGCTCCTGAGGAACAACATAATGAGACGCAGGGAAAATCGCCGCATGGCTCTGCTGGTTTTTAATCTCTCCTGTCAGCACATCAATTTCTGTGATTCTTTCTATTTCATCTCCAAAAAATTCTACTCTTACAGCTCTATCCGTAGCATTGGCTGGAAAAATTTCAAGCACATCTCCTTTTACCCGGAAAGTACCGCGATGAAAGTCCATTTCGTTTCTCGTATACTGAATGTCAATAAGCTGTCTGATCACCTCGTCTCTGTCTTTTTCCATTCCCGGACGCAGGGAGATCATCATGTCAAAAAATTCCTGGGGAGCGCCCAGTCCGTAAATACAAGATACAGAAGAAACCACAATCACATCTCTCCGCTCACAAAGGGCTGCCGTAGCAGAAAGACGCAGTTTATCAATTTCATCATTTGTGGATGCGTCCTTGGCAATATATGTATCCGTAGACGGAACATAAGCCTCCGGCTGGTAATAATCATAATAGGACACAAAGTATTCCACCGCATTCTCCGGGAAAAATTCTTTAAATTCGCCGTAGAGCT
>NZ_CALFLA010000095.1 GCF_937880195.1 uncultured Blautia sp. | reverse complement strand
AAGCTATTCCCACCACCCGCAGAGCAGGTGGTTTATTTTATTGCCATACAATAAGAAATGCGCGCCAAAAAGCAATATCTGCTTCCCGGCGCGCATTTCTATATCTTCACTATTTTCTGTTATAATTGATCAGGCAGCCTTTAAGAATGATTTCTCTCTCATCATCTGTCATCTCACCCAGAGTAACCTTGAACTCCTTCAGACCCTCCGGTTTCACCACATAACCAGTGATCACATCTGTCTTCTCTGCCACAGCCCTGCGAACGTCCGGGAAAAGCAGATAATCGCCGTTTGTAAAAGGAAGCTCTCCTTCCTGGATTAAAAATGGAAGCATGCCCCAGTTGATCAGATTGGAACGATAACGTTTGGTAGCGTACTCGTTGGCAATATTTGCCCAGCCGCCAAGTACCTTCTGGCAGGAAGCCGCCTGCTCACGGGCAGAACCATCTCCGGGCTTTACCGCAAAGATCGTGCTTCCAATTCCAAGATTGCCCTTACCGATCTCAGGGAACTGTTTCTGAACAGTTTCCATTACCGGGCGAAGCTCCGTAACCGCATCCAGCGGACACTTTCCTTCCTGGATCGCTTTCTGGGCAAGCTGGATCTCTTTTGCACGGCCTACATATGCAGGGTCTTTTCTGGAAAGGGTAAACTCCGCAAGTCCCAGAGGATTAGAACGATAGGAGGAAGTCTCTCCAGAAGGAATCAGCTCGTCTGTTGTAGTAACCGGATCATGGATCTCGGAAACAACTTTAAGGATCAGATTGTCTGCCAGCTCCGGCATTTCTGGCCAGTCCTTGATATTTGGACCAAACTGGATCTCAACGTCTGGATCTGCCACTCCCTTACTGTCAAAAATACGATTCTCATAAATTGTTTTGTCAAAGAAATACTTCTGGCCTGTATAGGAACCCTCAAAGGTTTCTGCAGAAGTCAGGAAGCCTTTATTTGCCGCAGTTGCTGCAATAGATCTTGCATCCATAAGAGCAACAGAGGAAATCTGGCCATTCTGGATCTTAGAGCCTTCACGGTTAGGGAAGTTTCTTGTTGTATGACGGATGCTGAAAGCATTATTGGCCGGAGTATCTCCTGCGCCGAAGCAAGGACCGCAGAATGCAGTTTTTACAACTGCGCCTGTTGCCATAAGATCAGCCAGCACACCGTTTTTGGCAAGCTCCATATAGATAGGCGTACTTGCCGGATAGACGCTTAAGGTAAAAGCGTCGGAACCAATACTGGTACCGCGGAGGATATCAGCTGCTGCGCAGATATTCTCAAATCCGCCGCCTGCACATCCGGCAATGATTCCCTGATCCACATAAAGTTTACCGTCAACTACCTTATCTTTCAGAGTAAAGGGCACTTTACCGTCCAGGCTTACCTGAGCCTTTTTCTCAACATCATTTAAAATATCATAAAGGTTGGCATTCAACTCATCAATGGTATATGTATTGCTGGGATGGAAGGGCATAGCGATCATAGGTTTGATCTTGCCAAGATCCACCTCTACACAGCCGTCATAGTAAGCCACATCTCCCGGCTGAAGTTTCTTGTAGTCTTCTTTTCTGCCATGGATCTCATAAAATTCTTCGATAGTCTCATCTGTCTGCCAGATAGAAGAAAGGCAGGTGGTTTCTGTTGTCATAACGTCTACGCCGATACGGAAGTCAGCGCTTAATCCTGCTACTCCAGGTCCTACGAACTCCATAACCTTATTCTTCACATAGCCGTTGGCAAAAACCTTACCGATGATTGCCAGAGCAACGTCCTGAGGGCCTACTCCCGGACGTGGCTGGCCTTTAAGATAAACGGCAACTACACCCGGCATATTGATATCATAGGTCTGGGAAAGAAGCTGCTTTACAAGTTCTCCGCCGCCTTCTCCCATAGCCATGGTTCCAAGAGCTCCATAACGTGTATGGCTGTCTGAACCAAGGATCATTTTGCCGCCGCCTGCAAGCATCTCGCGGGCATACTGATGGATTACTGCCTGATGAGGCGGAACATATACGCCGCCGTACTTCTTGGCGCAGGTAAGACCAAACATATGATCGTCTTCATTAATGGTTCCGCCTACTGCACAAAGAGAGTTGTGGCAGTTTGTCAGTACATAAGGAACAGGGAATTTCTCCAGGCCGGAGGCTCTTGCTGTCTGGATGATCCCTACAAAAGTAATATCATGAGAAGTCAGTTTGTCAAATTTAATCTGAAGCTTTTCCATATTTCCAGAAGTGTTGTGAGCTTCCAAAATTCCATATGCTATGGTATTTTGGGATGCCGCTTCTTTAGATACCGGGAGAGAAGCCTTTGCCTCTTCCACAATTTCACGGCCGTTTACCAGATAAATGCCTCCATCGTATAATTTCATGTGTTTTCCTCCATTTCCAGGCTGTCGGATGCGCAGGCTGTTGGGCTTCCGCTTACGTCCTATTGGTTCGCTTTTATCATATTCGGACAGCAAATTTTTGTATTATTATAGAATATTTTTCAAAAATAATCAATGGACTTTCTGTGAAACAGCGTTGTAAAGCCCAGGATTATCTTTACTTCTGTTAAAAGAATCTGTATACTGGTCGTAGTAATTTTATTTTAACGGAGGAGAATTATGTTTCGTTTATGGGGAAAATTGTGGAAAAACAATCACCTGATCAAGGATACTGTTATTGAAGACGATTCACAAGACACAAGAACCCACAAAGTATTCAGGGGATTAGAAGAAATATGTTATGAATTTGACCTGGAGAATCCAATCTGGCTGGACAACTCTGTTGCAGATTTTAAACGCCATTCCAAAACCCGGTTCTCGCAGGACAGTTTTATTGAACAGATTGACTTCGATTACCTGGAAATTCAGGTAATCGAAGAAGACTGAAATTTATTTCACATAAGCCATTTTTTTACAAAAGGAATTTTTCTCAGAACAAAGACCAGCGCCCAGCTGATGAAAAAGATCAGCGCCATCACCAGAAGAATGGCGATAACGGTATTGTCCATCATCATACTGTCTATTCCTTTTCGATAAAGAACGTCTCTTACCAGGACATGGATCAGATAAATCCCAAAAGTGCAGCCTCCCAGGGCGCAGATCCTTTTTTCCTGTTTTTCATTCCATCGTATTCTGGAAACCTTATTTCTGAAAAACAGAAATACTGCCGAACTCCAGAAAAAGCCTGCCAGTGTATAATTTTCATAAAAAGCCTGAACCTCATTTCCTGTTCTCAGCGATTCCGCCTGGCATAAATACATGCCTGTAAAAATAAGGACCACGCCCAGAATATATGTCAAACGCTCCAGCTTTTTCGGAAGTCCATACTCATAAAGATAATGACCCAGCACCAAAAAGCCGATATAGCCGGTTACCATCTCCGGGTGAATGGTATTCATAAGAGCCTGTACATGCTCTTTCCAGGGAAGCTGGAACTTTCCTGCCGTATAAGTAAAAATCTGAAATACCAGAAACAGGATAATGATATATTCCGACCACTGTTTTCCCCGGGGACTGTTTACGATCTCCCATATCAGAGGCGTGATGATCAGAAGTCCCATCAGCATGGGAAGATACCACAGATGGAAATAAGGGTGGCTTATATAAACCATCATTTTTTTTATAAATTCCATACTTCCAAAAGGAATATTTCCCGCAACTATGATCCTGTAAAATCCATAAAAAAACTGCCAGAAAATATATGCTGTAAAAACAGGAAGAATATTTCCCAGCCACAGTTTTTTTAGATTCCATGTTCTTTTTTTGCTAAGATACAGACTGCCGCTGATCATAATAAAACAGTCTACGGCAAACCGGGTGATACCATGGAAAAAGTTTGACGTCTTCCAGGCAAAGGTATCTACTGGAATGTCCCGAAAATGCTGCGATCCTGCATGAAGGCCGATTACGCCGATGCAGGCGGCAATACGCAGAAGCTCGATCCATACAATTCGCTTTTTCTCCATATTAATATACTCTGTTTCTTTCCTTTCCGGCCAAAAAAGCCTCTATGTTCTTTACTACTTCATCCCTGCACCGAAATCTTGTCTCCACAGGCGCCCAGGCCATATGAGGTGTGATCAGAAGTTTCCGGCTGTCCTGAATCCTGATCAGTGGATTATCTGCTGCCATAGGTTCTTCTTTCAGAACGTCCAGGCAGGCTCCTGCGATCATATTCTCTGTCAAAGCCGTATAAAGAGCCTCCTGATTTACAATAGGGCCTCTTGCCACATTTACCAGAACTGCCGTCTCTTTCATTTTACGAAAGGCGTCCAGATCCATAAGATTTTCCGTCTTGTGATTCAAAGGCGCGTGAATAGATATAATATCTGACTCCTGAAGAAGCGTGTCAAAATCCACCTGTTTTTCATGTTCGGAAAGGGAATACTCTGACCCTGAAGCAGAGTAGCAGATCACTCTGCACCCAAAGGCTTCTGCAATAGAAGCCACTTTTCGTCCAATGGCTCCCATACCAATGATTCCCCAGGTTTTGCCGCTAAGCTCCAGAAAACTCTCCTGAAAAAAGGAAAAAGTACCGTTTTTTGTATATTCTCCTGATTTTACATATTCATCATAAAAACGCAGTTTTTCCCACACATAGAAAAGCATGGCAAAGGTATGCTGCGCAACTGCATCTGTAGAATAACCAGCCACATTGCAGGCCTGGATCCCACGTTTTTGCAGGTATTCTCCGTCCAGATTATTAATGCCTGTAGCCGTAAGACATACCAGCTTCAGATGCTTAGCTCCTTTCAAAGTTTCCTCACACATAGGAAGCTTATTGGCCACTACAATATCTGCGTCCTTTACCCTCTCCGGGATTTGCTCCAAAGTGGTAGAAGGATAAATTTCCACCTGTCCAAGAGGATAAAAAGGGGTGAAGACCATGTCCTCACCCAAGTTTTTTGCTTCAAGAAGAACAATTTTCATTTCTGTATTCATGGATTTCTCCTTTTATCTTTATGGTTCATTCATAAATTCCCGGATGATCTCACGCATGATCTCTTCCTCTTCCGGGCTGAGCATTTTGCTGAAATGGCTTCCTGTGGCTGCTGTCTGCCGTATGCTGGCTGTGATTTTCTCTACCATTTCCTCCTGAAACGCCGGGTCGGCTTTTTCTGTAACCCCATAAGCCTTACGGGGAGCAGGAGGATCCTCTCTCATACTGCTGCGCGCCTGGAGAATATAATCTGCCAGAGAGTTCATCACCAGTTCTTCTCTGTAGCTAAAATCAAGGGCATGCCGCAAAACAAGAAGAGCAATGGGAACAATAGTCCCCACGTAAACATATGACATGGGAAGTCCCTCTCCTGTACTCATTCTGGACACAAAGACCAGAGCAAGTCCCAGGCACACAGCTGACAAAAGGGACGGTCCCCATACCAGAAGGTTCATCCTCGCAAGAAGCCTGTCTCTGGTCCTCCAGAGGTTCAGCCATTTCTCCTTCAGGTTCATTACTGCTTTTGTTTTTCGTATGGCTCTTCGGTAAGTAAGATGTACGGCAAGCATTCCTACTGCCCCTGCTGCGCCCAGCGCAGCCATGGCATAGAGAAATAGCTGCAGTTCCATAATTCGTTCCAGCATGATCCCCTCCTTGGACTTCAGTTTTACTGTCAATCTCATTCTACACCTGAAAGCCCGTCAGGGAAACAAAAATCGTTCGTCAAATTCTCCCAGAAACCGCGCTGTTTACAGCTCCTCCAAGGCTTTGACTACTTCTTCAAACTTCATAAAGTGAGAGGCTTTGACCAGAACCGTATCGCCTTTTTGTACAAATTCGCTCAAGTGGGTAAGAAGCTCTTCTCTGGTGTTCATATGGATCACTTCAAAATCCGGCGCTGTTTTTTTTGCCGCCTGCGCCATGTACGCAGAAAGCTCTCCCACACAAATACAGCAGTCAATACCGCAGGATGCGGCATGAGCGCCAACCTCCTCATGAAGGCGGATCTCATCAGCGCCCAGTTCTCCCATATCTCCAAGGATCGCCACTCTTCTGCCTGCCCCGTCATGAAGTACGTTAAGAGAAGCCTTCATGGACATGGGATTGGCATTATAACAGTCATCCACGATCAAAAGGCTGTCTGTCTCGATCATCTTAAACCTTCCGCTGATAGCCTCCAGGCTTTCAATCCCTTTTTTGATCTCCTCTTTTGTCAGCCCGTAGATACGTCCCACGGCTGCTGCTGCCAAAGCGTTGTATACCATATGGATTCCCGGCATGGGAACAAGGACTCGGAAGCTCTCCTCTCCCATATGGATTCTGCAGGCAACGCCTTTCAGACCCTTACTTTCTATTTCATCTGCATAAACGTCCCTGTTTTTATCCAATCCAAAAAATACCGGACGGATCCCCTTATATTCCTCAACTGTGCAAAGCTTATCGTCATCTCCGTTAAGGATAATATGTCCCTTTTCTTTTAAGGAACTGAAGATCTCTGTTTTTGCCTTAAGAACGCCGTCCCTGTCTCCCAGGTTTTCCAGATGACAGGTTCCGATATTTGTGATCACACAAGTATCTGGCTTAGCGATTCTTGCAAGTCTTGTCATTTCTCCAAAATCACTGATACCCATTTCCAGAACTGCGATCTCGTCCTCGTCCCGGAGACGGAAAACAGTCAGAGGCAGACCCAGTTCATTGTTAAAGTTTCCCTGGGTTTTCAGCGTTCGGTATTTTTCTTTTAAGACAGATGCTATTACCTCTTTTGTACTTGTTTTTCCTACACTTCCAGTAATTCCTACCACAGGGATCTGAAGCTGTTCCAGATAAAACTCCGCAATATCCTTAACTGCCTGAAGAGAAGATTCTACCTGGATATAAGAATATTCTGCTCCCGGAAGCTCTCTCTCGGAAAGTGTGACAAGACATCCTTTTTCCATTACGTCAGGAATGAATTTATGGGCGTCTACTCTTTCTCCTACGATTGGTACAAAAAGGCTTCCTGCCTCCACCTTGCGGCTGTCTGTGGTAATAGAGGAAACTTCCTGATCCAGAGCCTTTTCCTCACCGTGATAAATGCCTCTGCATACTCTGGCAATATTTCTCAATGTAAGATTTTTCATTTTATGTTCCTGCTTTCTTTTATCTGGATTTTACTGATATTTTTTCATGGAAACATGGATCAGCTTCTCGCAGAGGGTGGGATAATCCATTCCCAGAACTGCCGCTTCCTGAGGAATCAGACTGGTAGGGGTCATTCCCGGAAGAGTGTTTGCCTCCAGACAGTAGATCTTCTCGTCCTCTGTTACAATAAAATCAAGTCTTGCGTAACTTTCCAGGGAAAGAGCCTTGTAGCCCTTTACTGCATAGTGCTGCAGTCTTTTGGTCAGCTCTTCTGAAATCGGAGCCGGACAGGTTTCTTTTACAGCGCCTGGTTTATATTTGTTTTCGTAGTCATAAAAGCCCTGGCAGGGAACGATCTGAACTACAGGATACGCCTGTCCGTCTACAACTGCCACTGTATATTCTGTTCCCTGGATAAATTCCTCCACAACAACTTCCTCTTCATAAGAAAAAGCATCCTCCAGAGCTTTCTGATATTCTTCCTGATCCTGCACAATATACACTCCGATGCTGGAACCGCCGCAGCATGTTTTTACAACCACTGGAAAAGCAAGCCCCAGCTCTGCAAGGTCTTCTTTACGATTATTCTTTTTCATGGTAACGCCGCCGGGAACCGGTACGCCGTGCATCTGGAACATCCATTTGGTAATTCCCTTATCCATAGCCATTGCGCTGCTTAAATATCCTGTTCCCGTGTATTTGATCCCCATAAGATCAAAGGCCGCCTGAATACGTCCGTCTTCACCGTTGGCTCCGTGAAGTCCCAGAAAAACAAAATCTGCCATTTTACAGAGACGGATCACATTTGGTCCGAAAAAGTCCTTCCGCTCCTTCTTGAGCTCTTCGATATTCTTGTTAAAGCTCTTTATGTAAGCGCTTGCTGCCTCTACATCATATTCTCCAGGAAACGGCTCTTCCCAGTTCACATTCTCGATTCCGCAAAATACGTCAACCAGAACCGCCTCATGGCCTTTTGCCCGCAGTCCGTTACAGATCCCTGTTCCTGAAACAATGGAAACGTCTCTCTCTGTGCTGGTTCCTCCTGCTAAAACTACAATCCTCATAATATTTCTCCCTCTTCAATGCAAAAATTGCTGCAAAAATCCCTGTTGGAATCTCTGCAGCATTTGTTATTCATTATAGATCACTATGGGCATACCCGGTTTTATATTCTGGTAAACCTGCCCTGCCATATCTTCCGGGATCTGTATATAGGTGTTTTCGATCCCGCCCCAAAGATCTGCTGTTTCTCCTGTATCAGAGGTTTCTCCTGAACCAAAATCCGCAAGGATCGCGCTGTCCAGTATTTCTCCTGAATAAGTTCCTGCTGCTTCCTGGGTAAGAGAAGGGTTGTCTACGATTCCCAGCCCCTGGCTATAAGGGATCCAGTAGTTGACAGTTCCTGCTTCTGTCTCTCCGGGAGACTGCATTTCTCCCACTGTATAAACTCCCGGCTCTGTTCCGCCCGGAGCATAGATTCCCGTATCTGCAACAGGCATTCCCTCCTGATACACCACCAGCCTTTGGGCTGCAAGGTTTATCTCCACATAGGTATAACCAATATCATTGGTATTACGGCTCATAGCCTTTTTCTGATATTCCGGCTCCCGGACCTGGGTCTTTTTATCTGTTACTGCCTGATAAAGAGCCTGGGTCTCTTTTTCCTGGTCGATCTGCCATCCGTAATCTCCGCCGGAAACAGTGATCTCACGGCTGTTATAGGTAACAAAGCTGCGCTGTGTTCCTATTGTATCATATTTCTCTGCCAGTGTCTTTATGTACTGTGCAATCTTTTGACTGTCAAGAACAAGATCCTGATCTTCGTTTCTGGAAAGCCAGGTACGGATCACGTTTCGGTCAGCCATTTCTTTTCTGTCGCCAAAATCATATGTGATCACTACGTCTGTCAGCTCATCCATCTGTCGGCAGTCTGCCATAAGTCTTTCATTGTCCCTGTATACTTCCGGGTTGACATAGCAGCCATCCTCTTCCAGATTTACATTTGGATCACCTGTAGTCAGGGCAGTGATCAGCGTTTCCCGGAATTTGTCTTCATTGACCTTGTTTCCTTCTATTTCAGGAACAATGGAAAATCCGCTTCCTGTGTCCTCTATATAAGCGTCCGCCGGTTCCTCCTGATCCTTCAAACATTCCAGCGCGCCAAATCTCTGCTCAAAAAGCCCCTCGTCATAGCTTACAGAGGACGGAACCTCCATGATGCTCTGCTGTCCAAAGGACAAAAACCACAAAAATCTCTTCTGGTCATGCATCAGCTTTTTGATGCTTCCGTCAGACTGATATGCCAGATTTATCTCTTTGGCAGAAATACTTTCCTGACCGTTTCCTCTTGTCTGGATGGCAAGAACATAGGCTTCTGTCTTTTTTTTCAGAAGAGTTTCTGCTTCTTCCTGATCCATATAAGAGCAGTTAAATCCATTCACAAAGGATCCAGGAAGAAAGTGTCCGGTAAAATAAAACACTCCGTAACCATAGGCAGCTGCAGTAAGGATAAACAAAACTGCAGTTAATCCTATCAGTATCTTTCTTCCTGTTCCCATTTTTTGTTTTTCTTCTGTCTGAACCTCTGAAAGAGACTCCTGATTTTTATTTTTTTCTTTCATGAGCCCTCCTGCTTCTGAGATTCCTGATCTGTCTTTATGCTTCCAGAAGCTTCTCTACGCTTGCCAGCTTCACGCATACTACAAATACCCTTGCCGCCTTTTCCAGTTCGTCAATAGACGGGAAAGTAGGAGCGATACGGATGTTGGAGTCTTTTGGATCTTTTCCATATGGGTAGGTAGCTCCTGCTCCTGTCATAACAACGCCAGCCTCTTTTGCCTTTGCCACAATATTTTTTGCGCAGCCTTCCATAGCGTCAAAGGAAATAAAATATCCTCCCCGTGGAGTTGTCCATTCTCCGATTCCCAGTCCTCCCAGCTCGTTCTGAAGGATTTCAATTACCATTTCAAACTTAGGACGGATAATGTCCGCATGTTTTCTCATATGCGCGTGAACGCCTTCAAGGTTCTTAAAGAATTTCACATGGCGGAGCTGGTTCAGCTTATCATGACCGATGGTCTGGATCTGCATGTATTTGCGGAAATCATCAAGGTTTGCCTTGGATGCGGCAACTGCTGCGATACCGGAGCCCGGGAAGCTGATCTTGGAAGTTGATGTAAATTTATATACGATATCAGGATTGCCTGCCTTTGCGCACTCTGTAAGAATCTCAAGAAGGAAATCCTGATTTTCGTCATACAGATGGTGAACGCTGTACGCATTGTCCCAGTAGATACGGAAATCCGGTGCTGCCGGCTTCAGGTTTGCAAATCTCTGTACTGTTTTTGCAGAGTAAGTGTAGCCCTGCGGGTTAGAATACTTGGGAACACACCAGATACCCTTAATGGAAGCATCTTCGCTTACCAGTTTTTCTACCATGTCCATATCCGGGCCTTCCGGTGACATGGGGACGTTGATCATTTCAATGCCAAAAAATTCTGTGATCTTAAAATGACGGTCATATCCCGGTACCGGACAAAGAAATTTTACCTTGTCAAGCTTACACCATGGAGTATTTCCCATAACGCCGTGTGTCATAGAGCGGGCAATGGAATCAAACATAACGTTCAGGCTGGAGTTTCCATAAATAATAATGTGTTCCGGGTCTACCTCGGAAATCTGACCCAGAAGACGCTTCGCCTCAGGGATTCCGTCGATCACTCCATAGTTACGGCAGTCTACGCCAGTCTCACATTTCAGCTCTTCTCTGTTTGCCAGCACCTGCATCATTCCCATGGAAAGATCAAGCTGCTCTGCCCCCGGTTTACCACGGGACATATCCAGGGCAAGTCCCTGTGCCTTGATTTCTGCATACTGCTGTTCCAGTTCTTCTTTCAGAGCAAGGAGCTGCTCTCTGCTCATTTCACTGTATTTCTCCATCTTTCTCCTCCTCGTCCCGCTTCTTTCTGGGGCTTTTTTATTTTAAATCGCTGAATTTTACTATCTCGTCTATTTTAGTATGCTAAAGTCCTGCTTGTCAAGACCTGTAATTACTGTATTTATGAAAAAATCACTGTACCTCAGAACCCTTTTCCCGTCATTTTCACTTGCAGATTTTCTCCCATTATCCTATACTGATGATATAAAACGGCAGCTGTCATATACTGCTGCCGGATAATGACTAATGAGAGGATATAATTTATGTGGATTGCAGATCAATGGAAAGAATATGAAGTAATTGACGCCTCCTGCGGCGAGAAGCTGGAACGATGGGGAAAATATACCCTGGTCCGCCCGGACCCGCAGGTTATCTGGGATACTCCTAAGACAAGCCGGGGCTGGAAAAACATGAACGCACACTACCACAGAAGCAAAAAAGGCGGCGGCGAATGGGAATTTTTTGATCTTCCCCAGCAGTGGGATCTTCATTATAAACATCTTACCTTCCACCTGAAGCCTTTCAGCTTCAAACATACAGGACTTTTTCCTGAGCAGGCTGTCAACTGGGACTGGTTTGGAGATAAGATCCGAAATGCCGGACGTCCTGTGAAGGTTCTGAATCTCTTTGCCTACACAGGAGGGGCAACTCTGGCCGCAGCAGCCGCAGGCGCCAGCGTAACCCACGTAGACGCCTCCAAGGGTATGGTAACATGGGCAAAAGAAAACGCTGCTGCCTCAGGACTGGCAGAGGCTCCTATCCGCTGGCTTGTAGATGACTGTGTAAAATTTGTAGAAAGGGAAATCCGAAGAGGCAACCACTATGACGCTATTATCATGGATCCGCCTTCCTACGGAAGAGGTCCTAAAGGCGAGATCTGGAAGATCGAGGATGCAATTCATCCGCTGGTGAAGCTCTGCACCAAACTTCTCAGTCCCCAGCCCCTCTTTTTCCTGATCAACTCCTATACCACCGGGCTTGCTCCTGCAGTTCTTACCTACATGCTGGCAACAGAGCTGAAATCCTATGACGGAATCGTAGATTCTCAGGAAATCGGACTTCCCGTCACCTCCAGCGGCCTTGTTCTTCCCTGTGGCGCTTCTGGACGGTGGGAAGCCAGATAGAGCAGCGGAAAGATATGTTATAAGGAGGGATTTCTTATGAACATTGCATCACAGTTTAAAGGAATGGACGCCAAAATCGAACTAAAGCGATACGGCTGCGCTGTGATCGCAGCCGTGATCTTTGCTGTAAACATCAAAACCTTTGTAAAAGCCGGAGGGCTTTATCCCGGCGGTTTTAATGGGCTTACTCTGTTGATTCAGGGAATTTTCCAGGAATTTATGAACATGGAAGTTCCCTACACTCTGATCAATATAGCCTTAAATGCCGTTCCTGTTTTTATCGGTCTGAAATATATCGGCGCCAAATTCACTTTAAGTTCCTGCGTAGTCATTGTGCTTTCCAGTATCCTGACCGACCTGATACCAGTCCAGCCAATTACTTATGATCCTCTTCTGATCAGTATTTTCGGCGGACTGATCAACGGCTTTGTAATAAGCCTTTGTCTGATCGGAAATACCAGCAGCGGCGGCACAGACTTTATTGCCATTTATTTTTCAGAAAAAAACGGACAGGATATATGGAATTACATTTTATGCGGAAACGCTGTGATCCTTATTGCAGCCGGACTTTTATTTGGCTGGGATAAAGCTCTTTATTCCATTATTTTTCAGTTCACCTCTACCCAGGTAGTCCAAATGCTCCACCAGAGGTACAAAAAGCACACATTATTTATTATTACCCGACATCCCGACGAGGTTTATGAAGAAATCTCCAAACTTTCTCATCATTCAGCCACAAGAATTGACGGAACCGGATGCTACAGCGGCGACAACACGGCTATGATCTATTCTGTTGTCTCCCGTGAAGAGGCAAAGATCCTTGTAAAAAAAGTAATCGAGGTAGATCCCCAGGCTTTTGTAAATATTATCAAAACTGACTTTATTAACGGAAGATTTTATTATAAAACCGATTATTAATAAAGGAGGGTGACGCTTTATGAACGAAAATCATAACAGCAAAGAAAAAGTTCCTTATACCTGCACACCGGAATACGACCGCAGCGCCTGCGGAAACTGTGTGTGCGCCACCTGCTATGAACAGGAATTTTGCGATCGGTGCAGTACCTGCAAAGACCAGTCCCGCAAAAAAGAATCCTGTTCCAGATATGAAGGAGCTTATTGTTATTAGGTACACCTGACTGATTCAAAAAAATGTTGTAAGCCAGCTCCCTGATGTTGATCTCACATCCAGGGCTCTGGTCTTACAACATTTTTTATGCCATGATTTTTATATTTCTTTTCCATTTTTCGGAAGAGTTATGGTAATCCTTGTTCCTTTGTTTTCTTCACTGATCATTCCCAGTGTTCCTCCAAGGAATCCCACTCCATGTTTCACAATAGAAAGTCCCAGGCCTGTACCGCCGATCTCTTTGGAATGGCTTTTATCCACTCGATAAAAACGTTCAAATACACGGTTTCTGTCTTCTCTTGGGATTCCAATTCCATTGTCCTCCACTGCGATCTGTATATCGTCGCCAAGATCTATGAGAGATATAGTAACAGTTCCGTTTTGTTTATTATACTTGATTCCATTATCACAAAGGTTATAAAGAACCTCCTCCAGAATCGGACGAACGGTACGGCAGACCATCCTTTCTCCGTCAATGTACAAATGCACATCCTTTTTTTCAGCGATTTCTTTCAGATTGCTACATACGTTCTTTGCAATCAGATAAAGATCTGTATTTTCCCATTCGTAGGGGTTTTCTCCCTCGTCAAGCTGAGAAATCTTTATGGTGTCTTCTACTAGCCGGATCAGTCTCTGGGCTTCCCGGTAGATTCTTCCTGCAAACTTCTTTATATCCTCTTCTTTCACAAATCCATCCTGAATGATCTCTGCAAAACCAGAAATTGAAGTCAGGGGTGTTTTCAGCTCATGAGAAACATTGGCAGAAAATTCCCTTCTCAAATTTTCTCTCTGGACTTTTTCCGTCTCATTCATCAAAAGAAGAACAGCGCCTACCGTTTTGCCCTCTCTTTCTACCGGGTTAGCGATCAGCTGGACAAATTCCTGATCCAGACGAAGTAAAGTGTTTCCATGCTTTCCTGCCAGAACCTCCTCGATCACTTTGCGAAATTCCTCATCCCGGTCAAGAGAGTAAACGCTTTGTCCTACAAGGGACTGGCTGACCTGAAAGATCTTCCATGCGCTGGAGTTGCCAGAAAGAATCATGGTATAAGGATCAATTACCAGCAGTCCTTCCTGCATATTTTCTGTAATAATAGAAAACTCCTCCTGGCTTCTTCTAGCCTCTTCAAGCTGGGTTCTGATCTGACGATTCTGACGGTTGATCTTACTCAGAAGAGGCGCCACCTCTTCATAGGCTTCATTTTCCTCTGGTTTTTCCAGATTCAGCTCATTGATGGGCTCCACAATTTTTCCTGCAATTCTGGATGCAAAAATTCCTGCAAGGATCAGCATGACAAAAATAATGCAAAGCGTGGGCTGTACTAACTGCAATATCAGAGCAAATACAGAATACTGGGTACTGGACACGCGGATCACTGAATTGTCAGAAAGGCGAAGCGCATAATAAACAGTATTTTGGGAAAGAGTATCTGACATACGCACAGCGCTTCCTCTTCCTTTTGAAAGTGCTTCCTGGACTTCCTCACGGTTTTCATGATTTTCCATTTCTGACGGATCTGCTTCATTGTCAAAAAGCACAGTTCCTGTTTCATCCATATAAGTAATTCTGGAATCTGTATTTTTGATCTGTTCCAGAAATTCCTGTCCTTGCGCTTCTATTCCGTAGGAAAGATACTGAGCCTCTTTTTCCAATTCACTGTTCAGCTGCTTTCCAAAATACTGGTAAAGAATCCCCATAACAAAGGCAATTCCCAAAATCAGCACAGATGCAGATACAAGTACCGTTGATTTAAAAATCTTTTTTGTCAACTTATGATTCCTCCGGTCTGATGTTCATTGTTTCTGTGGATTCCTGTAATAGAATATTCCACCCATTCTGCAATGTTCACAGCATGATCTCCAATACGTTCTATATATTTGGCAGTCATCAGAAGATCAAGCGCAGCCTTTGCATCTATGGTTTTCTGGCAGATCATGTCCGCCAGCTCTGTCTTTACCTGTTCAAAGCCTGCATCCACAATATCGTCGTCATCAATAACCTTTCGGCACAGATCCAGATCTGCTTTAACAAAGGAATCAATACTTTCTGTCACCATATGTACAGTCTGATCTGCCATTCTTTCGATCTCTTTTGGAATTTCTACGCTGTTTCTGTCAATAAAACGGGAAAGATCTGCAATGTCTGCAGCCTGATCGCCGATTCTCTCCATATCAGAGATCATTTTTAAAGCAGCGGAAATCTCTCTTAAATCTCTTGCTACCGGCTGCTGATGAAGAAGAAGGCGCATACAGATATTTTCGATCTCACGTTCCTTGGCGTCGATTTCTTTGTCTGTATCAAAAACTTCTTTGGAACAGTCTACACCCTGAATGGCTTTTGAAGAAAAAGCAATCGCCTTTTCGCAGAGGCTTCCCATGGTTATGATCTGTACATGAAGCTCTTCAAGCTGTCTTTCAAAACGTGTGGCCATATCATCCAAACCTCCCTGTAATGTAATCCTCTGTCCTTTTATCTGCAGGCATGGAGAATAAGGTGTCTGTGTCACTAAATTCTATCACTTCTCCCAAGAGGAAGAAAGCTGTTTTATCAGAAATTCTTGTTGCCTGCTGCATATTGTGCGTGACCATAACAATGGTATAGTCTTTTTTTAACTCCATTGCCAGTTCCTCGATCTTGGAAGTGGAAATAGGGTCAAGGGCTGAAGTCGGTTCATCCATCAGAAGCACCTCCGGCTGTACTGCCAAAGCTCTCGCAATGCAAAGTCTCTGCTGCTGTCCGCCGGACATACCAAGAGCGCTTTTTTTCAGACGGTCTTTTACCTCATCCCAGATCGCCGCGTCACGGAGAGATTTTTCTACGATATCATCCAGTTTTGCCTTAGATCGGATTCCATGAGTTCTTGGGCCATAGGCAATATTGTCGTAAATACTCATTGGAAAAGGGTTTGGCTTCTGAAATACCATTCCCACTCTTTTTCTCAAAAGGTTCACGTCCATATCTCCGTAAATATCTTCTCCGTCAAGCTCCACCTTTCCGGTGATCACGCATCCCTCCACAAGGTCGTTCATTCTGTTCAGAGATTTCAAAAGTGTAGATTTTCCGCAGCCGCTTGGGCCAATAAAGGCAGTGATCTCCTTTTCTGGAATGTGCATATTAATATCTTTCAGCGCATGGAAATTTCCATAGTGAAGATTCATATTTTCAATAGAAAGTTTCGTATGATTACTCATCTGTCATTATCCTTTCGCAATTCGTCTGGCAGCCTTTCCAGAAAGCCAGTTAATGATCAAAACAAATACCAGGATCACAACTGCAGTAGCAGAAGCCTGGTTCATATGCAGTCCCTCGCTGGAAAGTACATACATATGAAGAGCCAGTGTACGTCCAGAACCCATAAGGTTAGGAATCTGGGCTACCGTACCGGAAGTGTAGAGAAGAGCCGCAGTCTCGCCAATAATACGTCCGATGGCAAGAATGATACCTGCAAGGATTCCCGGTACTGCAGAAGGAAGTACAATCGTAAAGATCGTACGGAGCTTGCCGGCTCCAAGGCCGAAGCTTGCTTCCCGGTAAGAATCCGGCACTGCCTTTAAAGCCTCCTCAGAGGTTCGCATGATCAAAGGCAGAACCATGATCACCAGTGTGAAGATACCTGCCATAAGAGACATTCCCCATCCAAGGGCTGTTACAAAAAACAGCATACCAAAAAGGCCGAATACGATAGAAGGAATACCGGAAAGTGTCTCTGCTGTAATACGGATGATCTTAACCAACTTGTTTCCTTTTTTTGCATACTCTACAAGATATACAGCTGCAAAAATTCCAATAGGCGCTGCGATGCAAAGAGTAATCGCAGTCATAATAAAGGTGTTGACAAGAGACGGCATCAGAGATACGTTCTCTGAATTATATTCCAGACTGAACAAAGAAGGAGTCAGATATGGAATCCCTTTTACCAGAATATATCCAACCAGAAAGAGAAGCACTGCAAAGGTAAGGAAAGCGGCAAGTCCGGTAAGAAGCGCCAGTATCCCTGATCCGGGATGCCGGAAATAGGAACGGATCTGATCTTCTACAGAAGAAGAGTTCCTCTTTTTTGTCTCTGTTTCCATGTCAGCAACAGCTGTATTAGTTAGCATTTTCCGCCCTCCTGTTCAGTAATGAAAGACTGAGATTAATGATCAGGATAAATACAAAAAGTACTACTCCTGTTGCGATCAGGGCTTCTCTGTGAAGTCCTGTTGCATATCCCATTTCTGTAACAATATTTGCAGTCATGGTACGAAGACCCTTCAAAATTCCCTCCGGCATTCTTGCCTGGTTTCCTGCTACCATGATAACGGCCATGGTCTCTCCGATTGCACGTCCGATTCCAAGAACAACTGCTGCAAGGATTCCTGATTTTGCTGCAGGGATCATAACGCGGAAAATACTGCGTTCCTTTGTTGCTCCCAGCGCCAGAGAGCCTTCATAATAGCTTTCAGGAACGCTTCGAAGAGCAGATTCTGTAGGTCCGATGATCGTAGGCAGGATCATGATGCCCAGAAGAAGGGACGCTGCCAGCCAGCTTGTTCCTGTCCCTCCAAATGTATTTCGGATCAGCGGAACCATTACCACAAGACCAAAAAATCCGTATACAATAGAAGGAACGCCTGCCATCAGCTCAATACCTGATTTCAGCGGTTTGTAAATTTTTTTCGGGCAGTAGCGAGCCATAAACACAGACGTAAAAAGCGCAATGGGCACGCCTACCAGGATAGCGCCTCCTGTTACATAAATGCTGGCTACGATCATTGGAAAGATTCCATACAGATTATTAGATGGTTTCCAGGAAGTTCCAAAAAGGAATTTCAAAGGGCCGATCTCTCCGATAGCAGGTATTCCGCTGGCAAAAAGAAACAGGCAGATCAGAAACACTGCAAGGACTGAAACGCAGGCAGCCACCATAAACACCGCTTTCATTCCCTGCTCTTTGATCTTATTTGCGGAAGCTTTAGAAGTTGTTTTCGTACTCATAAAAGATATCTACCTCTCTGACTTCATGATTACAGAACAGAAGCCCGGTAAGCCGGGCCCCTTTACGTTCTTTCATGTTGTGCTGATCTTATTTCGCAAGATCTTCCCACTCAGTTGTTTCACCAGTAAAGATTGCTTTTACCTGATCGCTTGTAAGATCCTCAGTCTCGTTGGATGTATTAACAACTACTGCAATTCCGTCCTGTGCGATTACTGTAGCTGTAAGGCCAAGCTCTTTTTCTTCATCTTTCAGTTCACGGGAAGCCATTCCAATATCGCAGATTCCTTCTGCTGCAGAAGTTACGCCTGTTGTGGAATCACTCTGCTGTACTTCAACAGTTACGTTCTTGTTTACTGCCTCATAAGCCTCTTTCAATTTTTCCATTACAGGAGATACGGAAGAGGAACCAGCTACAACAACCTTGCCCTCTGCCTCAGTTGCCTCATAAGCGCCTGCTTCTGCGTCTGCTTTGATGTAACCGTTGTCCTCAATGATCTGCTGTCCGTCTGCGCTCATGATATAGCTTACGAAATCCTGTGCTGCTTCGCTTGCCTTCTCACCTGTTACAATGTTAAAAGGACGGGATACTTTGTAGCTCTTGTCTGCAACGTTTTCTGCAGTAGCTTCTGCTCCGTCAATCTTAACTGCTTTTACAGTATCGTTTAAAGAGCCGAGAGAAATGTAACCGATAGCATTCTCATCACCAGCAACTGTTGTCATCATTACAGAAGTGCTGTTTGTAATACTTGCATCCTCTGTTGTCATATCAACTTTTTCTCCGTCTTTCTCTTCCTGAATGCCGAACAGCTCAATAAAAGCGCCTCTTGTACCAGAACCGTCCTCACGGGAGATTACGTTGATTGTTCCGCTTGCTGCACTTGCAACTGTTGCAAATGCTGTTGTTCCGATTACTGCCGCTGCTAAGATTCCTACGATTTTTTTCTTCATGATAAGTCTCCTCTTTTTTATAAAATTCTTTATTTGTTTTCCTCATTGACAAGTGTCATTATAGGGAGACTAAGTTAAAACCAAAATCCTGGTTGGGTAAAATCTTTGTAAAAATTCTGTTTTATAAAAGAAATCCCCGGATGCCGAATTTGTAAAACTACAAATAATAGCACCCGGGGTATCAATGCAAACCTACCAGTTCATCCTATTCCTGTAACTTGTTTTGCTTTTTCCCAGTCTTTTTTATATACCATAATTTCATATTCATATGTACTGCCTGCAGGCGTTCCTAGGCTTCCCATTCTTCCTCTCATAGTTCCGCTTCCGCTCCATTGTCCCATCCGGTTCTTTACTTTGTGTCGATATGGGATGCCTTCGCGCTCCAGAATATCCCGAAGCTGATTAAACCGCTTCATGTCTGTTCCAATCCACAGACTTTCGGAATTTAAGATTGTAAACATATTGTCCACCTCCCGATCATCTTTATTTTACTGCTCTGAAAATACCTTCATAGCAGATTCTTCCTCAAACTGCATGTAATACAGATCATGATAATAGCCTTTTTCGGCAAGCAATTCCTTATGAGTCCCCTGCTCAATGATTTTTCCATCTTTCACTACCAGGATCAGATCTGCACTTCTGATAGTAGAAAGGCGGTGGGCGATCACGAAAGAAGTGTGGCCTTTCAGAAGTTTTTTGGTGGCTTTCTGGATCAGCTGCTCGGTTCCTGTATCAATGGAAGAGGTTGCCTCATCCAGTACAAAAATAGCCGGATCTGCCAGGATTGCCCTGGCAAAAGAGATCAGCTGCTTCTCTCCTGTAGAAAGCCTGCCACCGCTTTCACCTACATCACTGTCATATCCTTTTTCCAGCTTTTCTGCCACTATGTCTGCAGATACGCTTTTTGCCGCCTGAACAATCTCCTCGTCTGTAGCGTCAAGACGGCCGTACCGGATATTTTCTCTTACTGTTCCGCTGAAAAGATGAGGATTTTGAAGTACATATCCAATCTGGCTGTGAAGCCATAGCTGGGATCTTTCCCTATAGTCCACGCCGTCGATCAGGATTCTTCCGCTGGTAGGCTCAAAAAATCTGCCTGCCAGATTTACCAGAGTTGACTTTCCTGCCCCTGTTTCTCCTACAATGGCAACGTTTGTGCCTGCAGGAACATGAAGGTTAAAATGCTCCAGCACATACTCCTTTCCGTCAGGGTACATAAAAGAAACGTCCTCAAAAACAATATCCCCTTTAATCTTTTCCCAGTTTTCCTTTTTGGGGTGAAAGTTGTCTCCGTACTTTTCTTTTACTGCCTCACTGTCTGTTACGTTTGGCTCCTGACCTAAAAGATCCATGACCCTTTCAATATTTGCCTGGCAGGAGATCAGATCTGCAAGAAGTCTTGCAAGCTGCTGGATCGGTTCAAAAATAACTACAGCATAAGAAATAAATACAGACAAGGTTCCAAGCTGAAGGAGATTCTCCTGCACCATATACCCTCCTCTGTACAGAACAAGGGCAGACGCCACAGAGCTGAAAAACAGAATCGTAGGAATAAAAATAGCATTCAGCTTCGCCGCCCTGCAGCCTGCATGACGCATATTCTCAGTGATCTTATAGAACGCCTTTTCATTGTCTTTTTCAATCACCATACTTTTGGATGTTTTTACACCTGTGATCCCTTCATTATACGCATTGGTGATCTGAGAATTGATCTTACGCACTTTTCTGTTCCAGTGAAGGATCTTGTTCTGGAAAAACACAGTCAGCACCGCAATGCAGGGAACAATAAGAAGAAGCAGAAGCGCCAGCTGGGCGTTCAGCATAAACATGATCACAAACACGCCTGCCACATAGATCAGAGCCCAGAACATATCCACCAGACCCCAAGCGATCATTCCTGCGATCCTCAGCGTATCGCTCATTACCCGGGCATGGATATAGCCTACAGGCGTAGTATTATAATAAGAAAAAGAAAGGGTCTGTAAATGCTTAAACTGCGCCCACTTCAGATCTTTTCCAATATTCATTTCTATTGTCGTTGCCGCATGTACAGACAGATAAACGCTGACTGTCTGGGCTACGATCACTGCCACATATACAAAAGCAAAAGTCTGGATCCCTTTTAGTGTATCAGGAACAATAAAATGATCAATGGCATAGCTTTGAAACAAAGGGACCAGCACGTCCACTCCTGCCAGCAGGATATTTAAAGTGAAAGTAATAAAAAAGTATTTCTTATAAGGCTTAAAAAACGGAAGCATTTTTGCCCATACTTTAAACTGAAAGGGTTTTGTATATTCCTGTTCTTCATACGCCGCCATTATCCGTCACCTCTTTTCTATCGTCGTGGCTCATCTGTATTTCATAAATCTGACGGTAAATACCGTTCTTTTCTATCAACTCCTGATGGGTTCCCATTTCCTCGATTTTTCCCTGGTTCAGTACCAGAATCTGAGACGCTCCCATAAGTGTGGTGATCCTGTGAGAGATCAAAATCACGGTACTTCCCTTCATGTGTTCCTTTAAAGCCTTACGGATCTTCTGGTCAGTCTCAGAGTCCACAGCAGAGAGAGAATCGTCAAAGATCATAATGGGCGCTTTTTGAAGAAGCATTCTGGCAATAGCCACTCTCTGCCTCTGCCCTCCAGAAAGCGTTACTCCTCTTTCTCCCACAAGGGTTTCATAGCCATCTGGAAAGCTCATAATCGCTTCATCCACACATGCGATCCTGGCAGCCTCCCGGATCTCCTCCATAGAAGCCTCCGGCCTTGAAGCCGAAATATTCTCTCTTATGGTCCTGGAATAAAGAAAAGGTTCCTGCAGCACCATGCCTATGTTCTTTCGAAGCTCCTCAAGAGGAATCTCTTTTATAGGTTTTCCTCCTACGGTTATTTTTCCATTTTGTCCGTCCAGCTCATAAAGGCGGGTCAGAAGCTGTACGATGGTGGATTTGCCGCTTCCTGTACCGCCAAGAATGCCAAACACAGTTCCCTCAGGAACAGTAAAGGATACGTCCGACAATACCTGTTTTCCATCCTCATACTGAAAGCTCACGTTTTGAAATTCTATATCCCATTTCTGCATAGAAGCAGTTCTTTTCTCTTGGGAGGCTTTATTTATTTCTGATGTTTTTTCATATGCCTCTTCTTCACTTCCCAGTATGTAATCCACTCGGTCAAAGGATACCCCTGCCTTACTCATATCAGACAGAATACGCCCCAGTCCCCGGACAGGCCATACCAGCGTTGTATTATAGGAAGCAAAAGCAATAAATTCTCCTACAGAAATATTTCCCTGAACAGCCTCTACAGCTCCCAGTACAATAATGGTAACTACCTGAAGGCCTGTGATCAGATCTCCCACTCCCCAGTAAAGGCCGGACAGCGTTCCAAGACGTATCCACAGCTTTGCAAAAGCATTATTTTTTTCAAGAAAACGGTCCATCTCATATTTTTCCCGGCCAAAGGCTCGCACCACGCGAACACCTGTAGCGTTTTCCTGTACCACTGTGGACAACTCTCCCTCTGCTTCATCTGCATCTGTAAACCGTCTGGCAATAAGCCTGTAAAAAACTGCGGAGTAAATCACTACCAAGGGCACAAAGGCAAGTACGATCATAGACAGCTTCACATTCATTGCCACCATCATTCCAAAAGAAGCAGCCACCAGAAAAATCGTTCGGAATACTTCCAAAAGCTGTGTTACTACAAAATTTCGGATCACCTCCACATCGGAGGTACAGCGCTGGATGATATCTCCTGTCTGGTGCTTGTCATGCCAGCTCATAGGAAGCTTCTGCACATGAGCAAACAAAGTGTCTCTCATATTTTTTGCAAAATTTTCTCCCGCCTTTGCAGTACAATACCTGCTGACAAACATAGTTGCTCCTGAGAGCAGAGCCACTCCTGCAAGTATCAATCCCATGATCCACAAATGGCTGGAAAGATAGGGATATTCATTACCGTCCAGTACCGAATCAATGGTAAATCGAAAAATCTGCGGCGTCAGAGAATTAAGCGCAGTAGTAAGAAAAGCGGCAGCTACTGCTGCCGCAAAAGCGCCTCTGGCTCCCACAAAAAAACGGGAGATCAGCTGTAATCGTCTGTGTTTTTTCATCTTTTCTGCTCCAATTTTCTTTCACAAAATATGTCTTTCAATCTTATTGTATGGTATCAGAAGAGAAAAATCAAGAAGACAAAAATCCCCGGAAACAATCTGTTCCGGAGATTTATTCCTTAATATCTTTTTATTTTTTTGGAAGATGTTTTTTCAAATTCTGTCTCTCTGACTTTAAGGCTGTAAACTCTCTTATGAGCAGGTGCAGTCTTGTTATAATCATCCACCACTTCCTGCAGCACAGCCTGGATCTCTGTAATTTCTTTTTTCTTTGCGTACTCATAATCCGGGAAGATCTCCGCCTCAATGACGCCATTACTTTCCCTTACCAGAATTTCCTGCACCAGACGATGTTCACCGATCTTGTTTTCCAGTTCTTCCGGAGAAACATTTTCACCATTTTTTGTAATAATCAGGTTTTTCTTTCTTCCGGTCAGATATACAAATCCCTCTTCGTCCACATAACCCAGGTCCCCGGTGCGGAGCCATCCATCCTCAGTAAGCGCTTCGGCAGTCTCTTCCGGCATCTTATAGTATCCCTTCATAACACTGCTTCCCCGTACCCACAGTTCCTTATCTACTGTCTTTGCCTCACAGTTGGGAATCAGCTGCCCTACAGATTCTTTGCGGATATTCCACGGAACGGTTGTACTGATGACCGGAGCGCATTCTGTCATTCCATAGCCCTGAAGGATTGTGATCCCATAACGCTGGAACAGATCAATATAAGAAGGATTCAGATATGCACCGCCGCTGCAGATGGTATGGAAATTCTCTCCAAACACTTCCTTTTTTACGATTTCCGGTGGAAGTCCTGCTGCATCTTCCAGTTTTTTGGCCATTGTCTCGATCATCAGCGGTACCATCAATATCATATTTGGCTGGAACAGCTTGATATTTTTGGCCACACGAAGGAGAGAATCATTGATACAGATAATCGCTCCCAGTGTCATTCCTTTAAGAATATCCATAGTCAGACAGTAGGCATGATGAACCGGAAGCACAGACAAAACCACCGTGCGTTTCGGAAGTTTCATATCAAGGCAGGTTGCATTTTCTGCCAGATTCCTGTGGGTAAGCATAACCCCCTTGCTTTTTCCTGTTGTTCCGGAAGTAAACATGATGGTGCACAGATCCTCCGGAGAAGGAATGATCTTACAGATATCCTCTGCTTCTTCCACCAGTTTCCAGAAAGAAAGCGCCTCTTCATCCGACTCTTCTTTCTGCATGGAGATCAGATATTTCAGCTTTGGACAGCGTTCCTTTACTATGGCAGCAACATCCCTGCGGATTTCATCTACAACAAAAACCATTGCGTCTGCCCGATGGATCAGTTCACACATTTCCTCCGCAGGAAGGGATACGTCCAGAGGAACTGCCACACTTGCGCTGTTGACTGTTCCCAGATAAGCTGTCAGCCAGGTGTAGGAAGTCATTCCTGTGATCGCCACATGATTTCCCTGTTCTCCCAGCTTTTCCAGCACACAGGAAAAGCGTTCACTGTCTCTTTTCAATTCTGCATAAGATTTTGATGCAATTTCTTTTTTTTCCGGTTTTATAACGAACTGCATCTCCGTCTCCAAATTCCTCTGCCGCCTGAATGACGATCTCACGTATGGTTTCTGCCATTTCTCCACCATCAATATCTCAAACATCTGATCAGTGAGCTGAAACCCACTCTGACCCAGATCATCCAGCAGGGCATTGATAACGGTGAGATTCACTTTGACTATCCTGCTGCCCTGGCAGAGATTGTATTGATCGTACTTTCTATCAAGCTGGACAATACCCTGGTTCTCTCCACTCCTGAAGAAATTGGAGAAACCATCAGGGGACTGATCGCACTTCTTGAAAAAGGTACAGAAAATCCTGTTGGATCACTGAATTTTTTAAACGCATTATAAAAAATAAGAGCATGATTCTTTTTTCCGGCATCTCCGGATCAGAAAATCATGCTCTTATCTTATTTTGCTGTGCTTTTATTTCAGAAGTCCTGTGGACTGCAGGAAAAGTACTGCCATGATCACAGGCGCCACATAGCGGATCATAAAGGAATACATTTTTTTACGCTGAAATACGTGACCGCTGGATTCCATTTCTTCCTGTATCCATTTTGGCTTGATAACCCATCCCACAAAAATACAGGTAAGAAAAGAAATCAAAGGCATCAGGAAGGAATTGCTGATATAGTCCATAACATCCAGAAGCTGTGCCGTCTGTCCGTTTGGAAGTGCAAGTTCAAAGTAAAATACATTGTAGCCAAGGCATATCACTATGGCTGCTGCTGCAGAAATCACTCCGATGATCAGACTCATTTTTTTCCTTGTTGTTTTGAACAGTGTCATGCAGCTTGCCACCAGTGTTTCCATGATTGATACGCAGGAGGTCAGAGCTGCAAAAGCAACCATGATAAAAAATGCAAGTCCTACGATAATCCCTGCCTTTCCCATTGCATGGAATACCTTAGGGAGAGATACAAACATCAGACTTGGGCCGGAAGCCATGCCTTCTGTACCGGAAAATACATATACTGCCGGAATGATCATCATACCTGCCAGCAGAGCTACACCCGTATCAAAAAATTCTATCTGACGGATAGATTTGTTCAGATCCACATCTTTTTTTACATAAGAACCATAGGTGATCATAATTCCCATGGACACACTTAATGAGAAAAACAGCTGGCTCATTGCATCCAGAAGAATCTTCAGAAACTTTGAGAAAGTAAGACCTTCAAAATTGGGAATAAGATAAACCGCCAGACCCTGAATTCCTGTGCGTACGTTTCCGCTTTCATCTGTATGCTTCAGTGTCAGCGAAAAAACTGCAATACAGATAATCATAATAAGAAGCCCGGGCATTACCAGTCTTGAGAAACGCTCAATTCCTTTATCCACACCGGCATATACTACAAATGCTGTAATTGCAAGAAAAACAAGCATAAATACAATAGGAGCGACAGGAGCTGTAATAAAGTCAGTAAAATATGAGTCTTCAGCTGCTGCACTGCTCTTTCCGCTCAGATATGTCACCGCATATTTGGTAACCCATCCGCCAATCACAGAATAGTATGTCATGATCAGAGCCGGAACAAGAAATGTCAGTTTTCCGAGAAAATTCCACTTTGGAGAAATCGCACCAAAAGCATACAACGCATTCTTTTTTGTTCTTCGTCCAATAGCAATGTCCGTTGTAAGAAGCGTAAAGCCAAATGTCAGTACCAGAACCAGATATACAAGAATAAAAAGTCCGCCTCCATCCTGAGCTGCCAGATAAGGAAAACGCCATATGTTGCCAACTCCTACAGCGCTTCCCGCTGCCGCCAGCACAAATCCCAGGGATCCGCTGAAGCTTCCTGCTTTCTTTTCCATAAATATGTCCTCACTTTACTGTAATACTTGATTTCTCTATTCTGAGGAATCAGAGACAGCGATCTGTAATTCCTGTACAGAAAGATATGCTTACCACTTTCTACAGACTATTAAGATCTGCCGCACCAGCCCATTATAGGCAATTACAGTAAAATGGGCAAATTTCCATAAGTTTCTTTATAATAGAATCTTGACGTAAAAAGTTTCTTTATGATAGAATTTAGATGCATTTCTGCATATTATAGATTTTTTAACTGTTAAAACGCAGACAGTGTATATTCTTACGAAACAAGGTGAATCAAATTGAGCCAGATCAGTAAACATATTGGCGGACGTATCCGCAATCACAGAAAAAATCAGGGGATGACGCTTCAGCAGCTGGCAGACCTTATTCATAAAAGCCGCGCAACTCTCAGCAAATATGAAACCGGGGAGATTACTGTGGATGTAGAAACCCTCTACGACATTGCAGCCGCCCTTCACGTTGATGTAACACAGATTATGGATTACCAGCCGGAACGGCCTTTCACAGCCCCCATCTCTGAACATAAAATAAAAAGCCCTTTTTATCAGGCCCGTAAGCTCTATTTCTATTTTTACGATGGAAGGTATAAGCGCCTGAAAGACGGAGTGATACATATTCATCAAAGCGAGGACGGCAGTCAGTATGAAGCCTCTCTGTCCATCAGCGCCGTAACTCCTACCGGACGGAGCAGTGAAATCTACTATACAGGCAAAGTGGTCTACAGTGATATGCTGATCCGTTTTTCCTTCGTAAACCAGTACAACAGTCTGGAAGAAGACCTGCTTTATATTTTCAATCCTCTGGAGCTTCGTGATTTTACAGAGGGACTTCTCTGCGGCATTTCCAGCTCCGATTATATGCCCTGCGCTTTTAGATGTCTGGTAACTCTGACCCCTCAGGAGCCTACAGAAGAACTGAAGCAGCATTTATTTTTCACCGCTAAAGAACTTCGCCGTTGGAAAAAATTAAATATGCTCCTTGTAGACAACAAAGGCTGTCGGTAATCCGTTTACCAACAGCCTTTTGACATTCTCATGTCTTCTGTTTCTGATACTGCCCTTTTACACAGGACTCTGTCCTTCCTCAAATTTTACGATACATCCACGTTATCTCGGTCCGTCCATATTTCGGTAAAGAAGATAAAAATGCATGAATTCTGAGATTCCCAGAATAACGATCAGGATCAAAAGGATCACGCCTTCTTTTGTGGTAAAAAACTCTGAAAGAGAAAGTCCTCCTGTACCGCCCATCATAAGAAAAATCAGAAAAATGAATCCCAGTGCAGGAAGAGAATGATACAAAATCTTTACCCAACGGCGGCGTTTCGGCTCCATCTCTGTTTCATACAATTCCGGATGGATCATTTCACAATGGATCACGGCTACCGGTACCCGATAGGCCCGTCCATAATTTCGTTCTGCCCTGTACTCCACTCCGTCAATCTCAAATTCCGGATACATTCCTTCTTTTGTAATCACCAGATTCAGATTCTTTTCTTTTGCATATGCCAGAAGCGCATTTGTAAACTCCCGGGGATTTGTCACCGCATCATCCGGTATAAAGGTAAAGACCCTCTGCGCCTCTTCCCGTGCAATCTTTTTGTAATCCTCCACCCAACGGGTAAAATATCCGTCTCTGGCAGTATTCTTTTCCATTTGTTCCAGGCAGCTGTCTATATCCAGTTCCTTCAGGGTTCTTTTCTCTTTACCCATCTGCTCACAAAAACTAATGGCGGACTGCAGTTTCTTTGCCTGTACTTCCAGCCTCACTTTCTGCATATCTAAGGCATCTCCCATAGACAAATCTCCCTTAAGAATCAGTCGTATCTGCTCAATAGGCATATCCAGCATCCTCAGCATACGAATGGTCTTTAATATCCGGATATCCTCTTCTCCATATTCCCTGTAGGAATTGATCCGATTCCTTTTTGGACTGATCAGTCCCTGTTTTTCATAATAGCGGATATTCTGACCGGAAATACCGCTGAGATTTTCCGCTTCCTTAATATTCATAATACTTACTCCACTCCTTTTTCGCCTGATCTTTGTGTTTCTGATAGCGCCATTTTTCAATCACTGTGATTTTATGGCTTCATTATAAGGGTTGTAGTAAGTATAAAGTCAAGCTTTTCTCGGAAAAACTCTCCAAAATCGTATTTTTCTATTGTCGGGTATCCACCAGCCCTGTTTCCCTGACCGTCTCTGTAAATTCCCAGCAAGCGCCTTCGCCGGAAAGATTCAGAAACGCCTTTGAAAGATCCGGTTCGTTTATGATCCATGCCATATCCACCTGCAGCTCTTCTCCCGGATTCAGAACAGGGATATAATTTCCGCCGTTTCCGTAGTCGTCATGAATACTGTAGTAGGTCATATCTGTGCTGGAGGCCACGCCGTCTCCTGTTACAAAATCGTATTCCACGCCGTCTTTCTGGAAATTTTCAGCTTCAACATCTCTGACCGAATACATTCCGTCCTTTTTATCTATCAGCATCAGACTTCCATGATACAGCATATGATAAATTGGTGTTTCTGTAGGATTTTTGTAAGTTACAGTCACATAGAGCAGCTTCTGATCTATAGTTTCCGTTTTTACCACCTGATCCAGAGTTTCCACGCCATCTCCTCTTTTTATATAAGACAGGTTATTTTCTGCAAGTTTTCCATCGCTTCCCAGTGCTTCCTTCCATCCGTCCGGAAGCACTGAGCCATTCAGAAGACTGAGATTGTCAGAAACCTGTACGGAATCTACCCTCATCTGAATCTCATCCAGTTCCAGATATTCTCCGTTTTCTGTTTCACCTGTTACTCTCTGTTCCAGCCATTCCCCCGGTTTTACTACAGAAAGCTCGTTCTCTGCTATGGAAGTCTCCAAAGGCTCCGCCTCTTCCGTTTCCGGTGAAACGTATTCACTCCAGGAATACAGGTTTTCTGTTTTCTCCATTTCACCTGTTTTCACCAAGGAAAGGTTTTCTGCGAATTTTATCGCATCTTCTTTTGTCACATCATCCCCGATATTCATTATGACTACCTGGTATTCCTCCGGGCACAGAAGATAGATCACCTGGTTAAAAGTTTTATCCTGCTCCAGATCCTGAAATCTCAGGTAAATTCCCTCTCTGCTGCCAAAAGTTCTTTTCTCACTTTCTATTACTCCTGTTTCCCTAAGAATCTGATCCGTGTCATCACTGTCCAGAAGTACCGTTCCTATGGAAATTCCTCCCTGATCCGGTGTTTCTGAGTAAAAAAGCCTTGTTTTTCCAGAAGCGTCATCTACCCATTCCATTCCTTCTGGAATATACCCGGCCTGGATCTTCACCTGTGGGATTTCATCTGGAACTATAAGGGAAGCGGAGGCTTTTTCCATAGTTATCCCCGCAGAAATTCCATATTTCCCCTGTTTTTCCACATACATGGTGTATAACTGATATCCTGCGTAAGCCACTGTGGAAAATCCAAGAGCGCACAGAGCTGCCACAGCAGCCACACGAGCAGGGCTCCATTTTCTTTTTTTTCGGGGAGTTCTTATGCTGACTGCCGTGCCTTTTTTCCCCAGTTGGTTTTCTACCTCCTCCACGATCATCCTTTGGATAAAATCAGGAGTCTCAGGCAGCTCTTTTTTGATCTCTTCCAGTCTCATATGGGTACCTCCATTTGCGTAAGTCTGTCCCTTAGCTGCATCCGCGCCCGAAAAAGCCGTTTCTGTACCGCCTCTTCTGTAATTTCCAGAATCTGTGCGATTTCCCTGATACTGAAATCCTCTCCATAATACAGGATCACCGGAATCCGAAGTTCCTCCTTTAGAGAGTTCACAGCTGAATAGAGATCACTGTAATCCCTTTTCTCCTCTGCTTCCCCAGATGAAAATTCCTTTATTTCCTCCATGGAAACATATCGGCTTTCCCGGCGGAGCAGGCTGTAACACTCGTTGATCAGTATCCGCATCAGCCAGGTTTTTGCATACTTCTCCTGTCTTAACGTATCTATTTTCTGAAACGCCTTTACAATAGCTTCCTGAATCGCATCTCCACAGTCCTGATCGTTGTGCAGAATTGTTTTTGCAGTCAGGTACATTTGGCGTTCTGATTCCAGAATCAGCCTGCCAAGATTTTCTTTTGTCAATTCTCTGCTCCTTTCCTTACCGGCCGGTAATGTGTTTCTGTATATTAGACGCTGCTGATTCAGAAATATCCCCTGATTTGCAAATGAAAGTACCTTTTTCTGTTTCTATCTTACTGTAAGCCAGGAATCTACGTTTCCAAAATGTACTGCCTCCAGTTTGTCTACATCGATCACCTGCGCAAATCCTCCAGAAATTTTTACAATCCCTTTTTCCTCATCCCATTTTTCTTCGCCGCCGCCAATGCCGCCGCCGGATTCATAATCCATTTTTACAACCGTACCGTCTTCATAGCGAACCTGGTCTATATGTGTTCTTCCTGTAAGATCCATGCCGGGATCATCACCATTATATTCAAACCGGTTTCTTTCATCCCCATACACCTTCATGGCCTCCTCATAATCCATATAAAGAGTATATTTCAAAGGAGAAAGCTCCATGGCATCTACTGTGATCTCATATCCTCCAAAATCACACTTCCGGTTTACATCCAGCTTCGTCATGGATCGGATCTCATCCAGCGTCCATTCAAATTTCCAGACACCTTCCGCCACTACTTCTCCATCCTCTGTTTTATCCCCTCCCTGGGTCAGGTTCTTCAGCTCCATCTGAACAGTTTTACCACTGAGGTCATAATCGCCATTATATGACAGAGAAACTTCATAATACTGCAAGTGTGGGGAGATATCCGATATTCCCTCAGGATACGCCAGTCCGGCCCCTGCCCCATAGCTTCCCAGTTCATCCATGTCATATGTGGAGGTTCCGTCAATTTTAATATTCAGACCATCCTCAAAGGATGTGGTATCATCCATAGAAATACTGTCGTCTGTTTCTATTTTAAATAGTGCATACAGAAGATTCTGATCCTGAACTGTATTTACAAGCGTGATAGTCACTCCATTCTGTGTCTGGGACTGGCCGATTCCTTTAATATAGCCCTGATCTGCCAGAGATTCCTGCTGTTCCTTTGACGGGTTCAGCCTTTTCTTTAATACATCATTCCACTGAAAAAGACCTCCTGCCACAATGGTAGTAACTGTAAGGCTGCATGCTATGGCTGCTGCAGCCAGTATTTGGATCATTCTTTTTTTGCTTCTTTTCTTATAGGAAATAATTTTCTGATCCTCAATCTGCTTTAATGTTTCTTCAAATTTCATATGAAAGTCTTCCGGCACTTCCGGCGCCGCTTTTTTCCAGTTATTCTCCTGCATGATTCTTCCTCCTTTTACCGTAACTGCAGCCTTGTTCCGCCTTTTGTTTCCTTGGAACGTGAGCAAGCATCTGCTTCTGTAAGGATCTCCCTTAGAAGTCTTCTTGCCCGTGACAGCCGACTTTTGATGGTTCCTTCCTGCATACCTAAGATTTCTGCAATCTCTTTTTGAGAAAAACCTTCTATATAATACAGCGTTACCAAAATCCTCAGTTCTTCCGGCAGTTCCAAAATCGCCATATATAAATGCGTATATTTTTTCTCTTCAAAGACCCTGGTTTCCTGCATATATTCCTCATAAGAAATCATATGCTTTTTCTTTCTGAGAATTCCATTACATTCATTGATCAGTATTCTTGTGATCCAGGTACGAAAAAACTGATCCTGTTTCAAAGTATGCAATTTTTCATAGGCTTTCAGAAGCGTTTCCTGTACTGCATCCCCGCAGTCTGAATCATTTTTCAGAATCGACTTTGCCACATGGTACAGCATGGCTTCTGATTTCCGTATCTCTCTGATAAATACATCTTTTGTCATAGTTGGTTGTCTCCTTCTGCTCGGCCGGAGGGTTACGCGCGTTTGTCTCTCTTATATTTTACACTAATTAGATGCAGGAAGGGGGGATTAGGTTCTGGAATCAGAGGGAAAATTTTTTCCATGCAACAGAAAAACCCCGGAAACCAAAAGGTTCCGGGGTAATCTTACGCTTGGACACAAAGTTATCTTACGATAACACTCTATATAATTTATCTATTAATCAGTGATTACTCGATGATAGAAGCAACACGGCCTGATCCTACAGTACGTCCACCTTCACGATATCAGACCGGTGTGTTACGGTGTGCAAATAGTGATTTTTCGTTTGATTCGTGTGGGAAAATCCGGATTTTCCGTTTTGTCCGTGTGGTTTTTGGGGATTTTGTTATCATAGTGTTATCATATCATGCTATTCGTAAGACCAAATATTTGCTATCTCATAATTTTTTATTTTCTTGACCTTATCAACACATTGTTTTAATTCGTCTGTTTCTTCTGTTCCAGTTGTCTTAACACTTTTATAATACTGATGTAATGCCTCCACACAATTGTATAAGCCATCCAAATAATACCGTTCACCTTGACTTGCTAAATCTTCATATATGTCTATACACTTACTGATAGATACTGTAATATATCTCTGAGTTTCTTCCTTAGCAAAAAAAGGTTGCCTGAGCAATGGTGTCAAATGAATCCACAATGTTTTTGAATACTCTATATCTAAATATTTTATTGAGCTAAAAAATTTTTCAAACGATACATTTTGAATGCAATTTTCTTTTAAAAATACCAAACATTGTATTCCTGTAAATACACTTGAATAAAGTTTTTTATTTTTCGTCAATATAATATTTTCAAACATATCAACACATTCTTCAAGTTCATTTTTCTCAGTCATTTCTAGTATATCGATTGCAATGGTACTAATTCGGCAATCCGATAATGCTGTCTTAATTTTTTCAATCAGTGGGTACACCTCTGTAATCAATTGATTTTGTATAGCTTCACAATAGATAAGTGCAACAAGTTCCTCAATTACTAGAAACTTATTTTCACATTCATCTTTTTCTCCCATAAAATTATCTTTTAATAAGCTTTTTTCATGGATTATGAAATCATATGAGCGAGTCAAAATGGTGCTTGCAAGTTCTTTATTTAAAATCACCTCACTACATTTTCTCAGGGAAATTTTCGATGTCGAATAAAAAAAGCTAAAATAATCTCGGACACTTCCATATGAATTATTTCCCACACGCCCTGTTGGTGTTACACTTTTCACATATTCTGTATTCATCAAATACGTATAATATAATTTTGAAAAATCAACTGATTCTGGATACGGTAATCCCTCCCAAATAAATGGATAGTATAATTCTGTTGTCGGCAGGGTATCTTTATCATTCTTCCAAAAGGCTGTTATAATATCGTCTCGATATTTTTCTAATGGTTTATTATTCCACAATACTAATAAGCAAGATAATCCATTATCTCTTTCACATATATTTTCACTTAGACTCGCACGAAGTGCTTTTTCATAAAATATTTCCACATCTTCTTCATATATTTCAAATGATACATCATTAAAATAACTAGCCAAATGATATTGTGCATCAAACTCAGAAAAAATAATATTCTGACAAGTATTTGCAATATTTCCATTAAATCTGGTTGAAATTATCTGCAGAATCTTTTTTATATCTCTAACCATAAAAGGATCTTCCTTTTGACTAAATCTGCATAATATTTCCAAAAATGCAATTATATTTGCATCTTCTATAAATACTGCCAACCGCGATAATATGCTTAAGATGTTCTTCACTGATACAAAATATTTTTTTCTATCATAACTATCTTCTACAGCATACATCTTTACAATTTCAATCAATTTTTCAAAAAGAGATTGTTTTTCTAAATCATCTATATTTAAAAGGGTTTTCCGTGTGAAAATTTGATTGATAACTTTTTCTTGATTTGTCCTAACAGCTAATGACATTTTCCAATAAGCATATTTACTCGAATTCATTATCTCATCATATACACGTGGAAGCAATCTTGCTTGATCCGAAAATATCGGCAAGCACAATCTATCTATTCCAAGAATAAAAACAAACGAATTTTTGTAACAAGTATCTTCTCCTGAATAAACTACTGTAACACTCTTATTGGAATTAAGACTAAACGGCACTATTCTTTCTTCTTTTTTTCTATCTTTTTCAAAGAAAACTTGCTCCAGCTTTTCCCTTTGTTCAACAATAATACGTCTTGTGTTATATGAATTATCATAATACTTATTGTCAGCGTATTCCTCCTTTATTTCCCAATTTCCAATTCTATAACATAAATTTAGATATCCCAAATATGAAGCATATATTTCATCTGATAACTTCATCTGCGCCAATTCCGCTGAACACTCGCTTAATATCTTGTCTGCAATATCATTCTTTGACAATTGTTTATACAACGCTGCTTTTTTTACTTTATACTCAAATGATGGTGTTTCTATCTCTTCAATCAGCTGTTTCGCTTCCTCGTAACCAAACAATGAAATGTGATTTTTCATTTTTTCAATAAGGTATTCATTTTTATAATATGGGATTTTATTACAATATACCTCACATCTTTCCATGCAAGCATCATATAACTCTTTTTTACCATCGATTCTATACATTTCTGCCAAATACAATAATATCTCACATAACGTTTCTATTTGTGAATTTTTCTCAATTAACTTTTCTGTTACTTTTTCTAAGTATTCAGCATTTTTATCTTCTAAAACAACCAAACATTTTCTTAGTATTTTAATAATAGTTGAAATTAGCTTCTCTGGTACTTTTTCCTGATTATGAACCAATTTCAGCACTACACTAAAATGTTCTAAGAAATAATTTGCATATTTAACCCTTTTTTCTTCCGGGAGTAAAATGTACGGCTCTATCAACTTTTCAACTTTATGTGAATAGTTTTTCAACTTTTCAAAGTATTCTTCTTTTTCCGCTTCCTTAGGTTGCCAAAATATATCAACATTCTGGTATGGCCTTTCCAAATAAATATCTTTTTCACTCTGATTTTTTTCTAATAAACCAACAAATTCTGAAATTGCCTGATAGTGTCGATTTTCTTCCTGTCGAGATACTAATCCAGAAATATCTACTATAGTAATCCCCTTATTTTCCAACAGTTTTCTCTCTGGTGCACTGAGTTTTTCATATAAACCAATCAAATAAATCATTGGACAGTATTCACCCATATTGTCTCGTAACCAACCAAGCCAGCTTTGAAAATTGGGGTCATCCCCGGAAAATCCAAGTAAGCATAATCTAGTTTCAAGCATCGCTTGCTGTACAGTATTAACTAATGCTGAATATTTATCTGGGTATGTTCTATAATCTTCATCGCTTATTATATATGGTTTTACTTGTGGAATACTACCGTGCAACTTGATTATCCGTGGCTTTATACTCCCTGGCAAATCATTTTGAGAATATATGATTTCATAGTTATTCTCACGATAAATCATATCTACCGTCTGCTCCAAAAGAGTATCATAATTTGTTGTAAAAATATCTGACCAATGTAATTTTAAAAGTCTTTTATGTAATTCTCCCGGAACAAACATTTCGTCTGCAATGGACTGTTCTATCAAATTGTTTATTTTATTTCTATCAAAATTAGCAATATATTCATCTGCCAGCTTTGTGACGTTTTTCCCAGATGTTTTTATAATCCTTTGTCTATTCCATTCCTCTTTTTCTTGTTCTTCTAATGGTTCCGGATATAGTTCCTCATACATTTTTTCAGCAAGTTCGCTCCAATTTGGTGGTTGTATACTTGCCCTTCCTTTACTCTGTGCATTTTTTGAAAATCCAGCTCCAATCATTAGCGAAACATCCCCATATTTTCTTGGTTCTTTTAATCGCTGTGCAATATCATTTATATAAGAATAAACAGTCTTATCACTCATCTAAATACCTCTTTTGTAGAAATGATTTTTATATTACATTCTACTCCTTGAACATGTATTTCTGTAATTTCTTCACATACTCATAAATCCTCTTAAGCATTCCGTCTTTATCTTCTCCCAATTTTCCACGGATTTTATCACCAAATCCCATATACGTATTGAATCCAAGCATATATACAGCCATTGCCATAGACAGCTCGCCATTTTCATCCCCATACAATGATGCCACTTTTCTCAATTCATCAATAACTGTATCGTGTGGTACTTCAACACCACCTTCTTCATTTACAACAGAATTGATTACCTCCGGTAATGCCATACACATCTTGTAAAATGCATCTTCTTCACCAGTGAGAATTGCATAAAACTGATCCATGCTCACACGGCGAATCAATCTATGCTGTACATTTTTTCCATCAACTTTTGTTGACCATTTTATATTCTGTGATTTCTTTGCAATTGCTTCAACCAACAGACACGCACAATCATCATCTTCCAGAATCTGTCCTTGCATTTTTATATATGTTTTTGCAGAAGATGCAGAATTCATAGTATTGTGTTTGTTCTTCATTTCCACATACATTGTATGTACAATATCTCCATCTGGCATTTGTATTCCATCTGGATTTCTGTAAATAACATCCCAGCCTGCCTGCGGGACTTCGCAGCCTTTGAAATAAGAAAAAATATTCTGATGAAAATATCCTATATCATTATTATTAGACTTATCTCTCTGCCGGAAAATTTCATTATTTACAATTTCTTCCCAGCTTGTACGATACACCGATTTATCAAAAATCAGCTTGATCGGATCAATCAGGTTACTATTGAACCGCTTCAAATCATACGATTCCAGTTTTTCTCCATATTTCATAATCGTTGCACGCACATGCTTCTTAAAATCCTCTTCTGATATAAAATCTAAATTCCACGCCATTTATTTTACCCCCTCTAATGATTTATGTATCTCCAACCCAATTTCATATGCTAAGTTGACAGGAACAGCATTTCCAACCTGTTTATACTGAGATTGAACACTTCCACAAAATTGCCATTCATCTGGAAATGTTTGACATCTTGCATTCTCACGTACCGTAAACGGTCTTGCTTCCAATGGATGACATCTTTCTGTTTGCTTCTGAGACGGTGAAGTCAATACCGTTAATGACGGTTCATCCAGGCTCATTCTCCTAAGAATTCCCGTTCTTCCACCTTCCATATCCCAGCAACTTTTCATATATGCTTTTGCAATCTCTGGATCGATGTCTCTCCAATATCCTCCAGGTGGAACTAATTCAAATATTTTCCTTTTATTTTCCCCGTATGGCACTCCTGGTCCTTCTGGGCAATCCAATAAAACATCTCTTAAAACAGGCTTATAATCATGTTCTTTAGGAAATGAGAATGAAACTTTTCCTACTAAATCATTTCTAATTCCAACAGTGATTAGTCTCTCTCTTTTCTGCGGTACACCAAAATCCCACGCATTTAAAACCTTTTTCTGAATGGTATATCCCGCCTGTT
>NZ_CALFLA010000094.1 GCF_937880195.1 uncultured Blautia sp. | reverse complement strand
AATGGATAAAATTTTGAGAAAGTAGAAAGGTATAAGTAAAATGATAAAACCAATTATGAAGGACGTATTTTTTCTGGGACAAAAATCTGATCCAGCGACAAAAGATGATCTTCAGATAGGAAGAGATTTAATGGATACATTAGCTGCAAACAGGGCAGGATGTGTGGGAATGGCCGCAAATATGATTGGTGTAAAAAAACGTGTGATCATCGTAAATATGGGATTGATAGATGTGGTAATGTTTAATCCTGTATTGGTAAAAAAAGATTCTCCATATGAAACAGAAGAGAGCTGCTTATCCCTTGTGGGAGTGCGAAAAACCACAAGATACCAGAATATTGAGGTTGAATATTTGGATATGAACTGGAAGAAACAGAGCGTGAAACTTGAGGGATGGACGGCGCAGATCTGTCAGCATGAGCTAGACCATCTGGAGGGAATCTTGATTTAAGTGATCACATTACATAAAGCAGCAGGAGTGATGGAGTATGGCGTCTGAAAGAACGGATGAACTGTATAAGGTTTTGCTTAGTAAAGGATATCCCAAAGAACTTTGTACAGAAATCGCTTATAAAAATATGAATACAGATTATACAGCTACCCGGATGTTGGGGTATTTGTATCGTTACAGCAATCCCAAAATAGAAGATCTGATAGATGAAATGCTTGCGATCTTAAGTGACAGGAATGAAATAATCCAGAAAAAAGAAATGGAACATGCACAGGCAGTTATAAATGAGATTTATAGAAATGGATTGTAAAAAGGACAGCTTTTTGGAGATGGGAGAGGAAATAACCAGCATGAAAGAAGGAACTAATGAAAGAAGTTTGTATTTGTCAGGGAGAGCATGAAATTCATGTACAGGTGATCCGTTCAGCCAGAAAAACCATAGGGCTGGAGGTTCGGGGAGAGGATGAAGTATGGGCGAGAATCCCATCCCGGCTGTCAGATCAGGAATTGATGAAGTTTATTGAGAAGCACAAAGAATGGATAATGGAAAAAACAGCTTTGGTGAAAAAGCGAAAAGAGGAAGATTCTTTTGCAGGCATAGTTCCAATGGAAAAACTGTCTGAGGAAGAATTGCAAAACATAAAAGAAAAGATTGTCTCCAGGGTAAGGCATTACTGCGAAGTTATGGGAGTTACTGTGGGGAAAATTACCATCAGAAATCAAAAAACAAGGTGGGGAAGCTGCAGTGCAAAGGGAAATGTAAATTTTAACTATCGGCTTTGTTATCTTTCTGAAGAATTGTTGGATTATGTAGTGATCCATGAACTGGCTCACAGGAGATATATGGATCATTCCAGAGAATTTTGGGCTGAGGTGGAAAAATACTGCCCTGATTATAAGCAGCGAAAAAAGCAATTAAAATCATTGTAAAATATGAATAATAAAGACAATTATAATAAATAGAATGAACAGTCACAAAAAAATGTGAACAATATGAATATTACTTAGAATAAATGTTGACAAAATATGACGGGGGGGGTAATATATAAATATAAATAAATTCTATACGGGCGGCAATTTTTAAGCCAGAACTATTTGCAGTTACATAGTGAAAACTATGTAACTGTTTGTTATGTACGGATATATAAATCCTTCTAGGTAGGTATTTGATAAAAGTGTAAGTTGTTATAAGAGTAGGAAGGATATCTATATGTTGTAAGTAAATGCAGCGGGGCGTTCATATAGGCGGAAAAGGAGTTGGCCGTTTTGTTCTCACAGAAATTCATTCATAAGGGCGGAGGAGAATATTGCAGTTTAATATTACAACAGATTACGCAATAAGAACGGTTTTGTATTTGGGACAATGTAAAGAAATTGCATCTGCCACAGAAATTTCCAGGGAGATGAGCATTCCCAGGGGATATCTGGAAAAGGTGCTTTCAAAACTAAAAAGAGCAGAATATATTTCTGCGGATCTGGGAGCAAAAGGCGGCTATTACCTTAATAAGTCATTAGGTGAGCTCGTGTTGGGGGATGTGATCCGCATTATGGAAAATACAACAAAAATAAACAGATACCTGGAAGAGGATAACTTTTGCAGCAGAAATGCTGTGGATGTGTGCGCAGTGCATAGATACTATGCAAGGGTACAGAAAGAATTGGAAGACAAATTTTTTAGTATTTCTTTAAAAGAAATTATTGAAAAAGAATAAGAGGAAAAAGGGTACTGCATGGCTTCTTGTTTTTTCCATTGTGCTTCAGATATTGCCGATTTATGCTCAGGATTTAACAGGAGACATAACCGGAGATATAACAGGAGACATATCGGCTGATGCCTGGGAAGAACCAACAGAGAGAACGGAATCCCAGGAGGGTGACTTTTCGGATGAAAGTGGGGCAGCCGGGGATATATTTGAAAGCGATCAGACGCAAACAGAGCCCCCTCCTGAGAAACCGCCTGCGGAAGAACCCCAGGAAAATTCTGAGGATATTTTTTCGGATAATGAGGAAATGCCGGAGGAAACAGCAGCTTTATTTGAAAACGGTCTGATCAAAATTTATAACATAGAACAGCTTCAGGCCATTGGCACAGATGTTCCTGTAATGACAAACGATATGCAGGAGGAGCTTTTTGGAACAGGAGAAGAAATTCTAAAGGTCGAAGAACCCGTTACCTATGGGGCTGACGCGGATTATATGCTGATGAATGAAACTCCACTGATTTCGGAAGAGATATGGACTCTCCCGGAGGGATTTACAGGAACCTTTGCAGGAACTCCTACGGAAGATTCGATGTTATATGACAGCGCAATCGATACGGTTTACGTATACAATAATTATCAGCTCCACTTGATTGCACCGGAAACCTGTGCAGAAGAACCTATTATGTCAAACGATATATTTCCCGAAAAAGTGGGAATAGGACAGCTTCAATATAAAGACAATGTCATTTACTTAACCCCAAACGACAATATTACGGCTATATGATTGCTCCCTTTGGGGTTAACTTAAAAAATTCTGTTTTTCTAATGTTGGAAATGGATTAAAATACATAGAAATATTCTGTATTGTTGAGAAGACTTTGATATTTAAACAATAAAAGGGCATGAGAAAAAGACGAATCGCTAAAAATCTTTCGAAAATCTTTCCATTCGTCTAATGTTTAGGTATAATGATTCTGGTGTTAGTATTGCTTTTGCTAATTGCGGCAGCAAAAGCTCATTGGAAGTTTGAACCTTGCTTGGCGAGCAAAGGTTCGACCAGGTCTGATCGGTTCAATATTTTGAGCGATCAGACCTTCCACATCTAGGACCTTGGTTTTACTGCGATCTCTCAAAAAATTGCGGCAGGTTTTTATCGCTTGTGAGTAATTTACCGGATAGGCATGCTTTCTATCTTTTTCCGGTATTTCTACATGCATAGATATTTCGGAACAAAAATTATATAAGATTGCCCTTGCCCATACTTCCTGTACGATATATTTATATTGCTTGGAATGAAATGCTTTCAAACACAGAGGATATTTCAGGTCACGGTAAGCGGTTTCCTCATCCCATCTCAGGTGATACAGACCCTTGAAATCATTAAGATCGAATTCAACGTTGGGAAGATTTAGGAACTGCCAATCCTGTTTAATGAATGTTTTGATGATAGGAAGTTCATCGACTTTGAATTTTTGATATTTGGGAGAATGGGAATCATCGAAATTCCACTGTTTAAGGGGGATATATCTGCAGATAAATTTAAAAGCCAGCAGTTTTGCTGATAAAGATATTGAATTATAGAAAGTGGGTATTGTATAATGTCCATGAGCATTGTCTCCTTGGTTTAGTTGATGTTTGGTCGCGGATATTATACCAGAAAAGGGAGGTCAATGCTCTTTTTATTTGCAACTTCCCATAAAATCAAGGTTTTTAAATAATTTAAACAATAAAAAAGAGGTGGTTTTTGACACTACCGAAAGAAAGTTGGGGGATCTTATATGAGAGGGAGGAAGGATAGCAACAGGAGTACCATACGATCAGAACTTGTCCGAATGTTGATTTGGACAAGTATTATCACAATGATCGTAGTTGGAGGAGTTTTATCGGTCATTGTTTTTCAATGGTCATCTATTACTTTAAAGGATGATATGGATTTTTATATGCAGAGTGTGCAGAGAGAGTTTGCAAAACATTTGTTGTTTTGGGAAGAGTCTGTGATATATCTTAGTGAAAACGCAGAAATGAAAAAATTTTTTCAGGATGGTTCTACCTGGGAAATTGAGCAGGTTATGGAACAGGGAATTAATCTGTTTTCGGATCAGAATATGGTATCTGATACCTATCCGGTAATCAGTGATTATTATGTGTTCAGCAAAGATATGAAATATATAGGTATGCATTTTTATCCAGAAACACAGTCATCCAAAAACACGAAGAATAAAAGAATTTTGGATGGAATCAAGAGGTACAAAGATCAGGATCAAAAATTTTTTTACAGAAGAAATGGAAAAGAGACAGAATGCTATTTTTCTTTGTATGACAACGACCTGAAACAGATAGGTTATTGTGTGGCAATTTTTGATATGGAAAGTATTCAGCATATTTTTTCACAGCTTGGAAAGTATGGAACATATTACTGGTCTGTTCAAACCGAAAATGGACTGGAAATAGCGGGAACTGGGTTAAATGGAATTTCAGTATCGCAATTTACGAATACTGACGGTACTGTAAAAAAAGGATATAAGAAATATATTTATAAAGTAAATCATGACAGCTTCGGACTTTCTACTTATATTGTAATCCCAAAAAGTAAGCTATACCTGGATGTACAGACTGGATTTAAAATGGCATGGATGATATCTATTTCTATGTTTTGCGCGATTATTATAGCAGTTGTACGGTATTCCAGAAGAATAACAGACCCGTTTCAGAGTATTGTAAAAAAGATCGAACAGGTAGGAGGAGGAGATTTTGAAACAAAATTGGATAATTATAATATAGAGGAATTTCAGCAGATCAGTGATTCCTTTAATGAAATGACTGTGAAGATAGATCATTTGATTAAGGAGATATATGAAAATCAGCTTTTAATTAAAGAAGCACGGCTGCAGTATCTTCAGGCTCAGATTAACCCTCATTTTATGTTTAACGTTTTAACTATGATCGCATTTAAAGTGAAGAAGTATAAGGATGAAGAACTGTATCATGTTGTAACATCTTTTGCAGGACTGATGCGAGGAAAATTATTCCGGAAAAACGAGGTGGAGATCCGACTGCAGGAGGAGATAGAGATTGTTGGATTTTATCTTTATCTACAGGGAGAACGTTTCAAGGATATGATTGCTTATCAGATAAACTGGGAATCGGAGAATCTTAAGCAATGTTTTGTTCCAAGATTATGTATTGAACCGATAGTGGAAAATGCAGTGATACATGGATTGGAGCCAAAAGGAGCAGAAGGCAGCATCATTGTTTCTATCAGAGAAAAAGAGGAAGATATGATTGAAATTGTTGTAGAAGATGATGGCGTAGGTTTTGACATTATACATATGGATGATAAAAAAGACAATATAAATCCTCGTGTAGGTGTTTTGAATATACACAGATTGATTCATAATCTGTATGGAGATAGGTATGGATTGAAATTTCACAGCAGGATTGGAGAAGGAACAAAAGTGGAAATTTATCTTCCAAACAGGAAAGATAAAACAGTGTAGTAGAGAGGATAACAGATATGTACAGAGTAATAATTGCAGATGATGAACCTTTTGTAAGAGAGGGATTAAAGGAAATGATTCCCTGGGAGGAACTGGGATATTCTCTGGAGGGAGCCTTTAAGAATGGAAAAGAAGCGGTAGATGCCGTAGAAAAGATTTCTCCAGATGTTGTAATTTTGGATATTCAGATGCCTGTTATGAATGGTCTGGAGGCGGCTTTGGAAATTCGTAGGAAATGGCCGGATATCATTGTAATTTTGCTGACTGCATATGAGGATTTTCAGTATGCACAGCAGGCTATTGTACTTCAGATAAAAAGGTATGTGATCAAAAGTAATCTTTTGGAGGATCTTCCAAAAGTTCTTGAGGAAATTGGCGAAGAAATGAAAAAGGAAAACAGCGCAGATCAGAAAAGAAAAGAAATCTTTCGGATGCTTTTGGAAGAGTCGGAATATCTGGATCTGGAGCTGGAGCTGGAGGATTCTGTGGAACTTAGGTGGTTTTATAACTCCTTTGAAAACTTTCGGCTGTTGGTTTTTAAGGGTTACAGGGAGGAGACGGAGACAATAGACAGCCTGAAGGAAAAGATGCTTGATAAGATCAGCAGATTGTTTGAGGATTGCAGGATTTTCATTATGAATACGAGTACAACGGAATGCACAGTCCTTCTTTCAGATGCGGACAATATGACCAGGGATCTTTTGGAAAACAGATGTAAGGAGCTTTTGGCATCAGAGAAGTTTTTTTTGTTTGCAGGGATCAGTGATGTATATGCAGGGATTTCTAATGTGAGCATCGCATACAGAATGGCTCTGAATAGTATTAGGCGATATTTTCTTAATCTGGAAAAAAGTCATCAGGGAGTTGTTTTTTCAGAAAAAAAGAAAAACCTGGATCATCATGAATTAAATAAAAGGGTTTTTGAAACTATCAGTGAAATGGAAAAAGGAAATCAGGAAAAAGGAATGGAGGCTTTGGAAAGATTTTGTGCTTCCATGGAAAGTTATTCAGATGCCTATATTTACACTGCTGTAATATTGTTTATATCCGAGTGTTACAGGATTTGTATTGAACAGGGATGGGAAAGAAACAGTTATTTTGATGCAGAACAGGAAAAAGTAATCCATATTCTGGCAGAATCCAGAAAATATTATGAGCTGGAAGAATGTATGAAAAATATGATGCAGTTTCTTATCCAAAAAAGACAGGAGGAAAATCAGAATGCGAATTCTTTGATTGATGTGATTGATCAGTATATTGATCAAAATATTATGAAAAAACTAAATTTGGATCTGATTGCAGAAGCCGTACACGCGAATCGCTGTTATATTAGCCGTATTTATAAGGAACGTACAGGAGAAAAACTGTTTGACAGGATAAACCGTAAAAAGATAAAGATTGCACAAAAATATATTGAAGATGGGAATATGAAAATATATGAAATTGCAGGAATGACAGGATGGGAAGATACGGCATATTTTTCCAGAGTATTTAAAAAGTACACAGGATATGCCCCAAAGGAATATGAACGGATGTGTCGGAGGCAAGAAGGATGCGCAGAGTAGTTATGATGTTTGCAGTATGTCTGCTGTTTCTGTCCGGGTGCGGAGGTCAGGAGTCTCATGATAGGACGAATATTGTTTTGTTAAATGGAGGAGGAACCACAGAAGGGGATAATCAGGTGATCAGGGAAATATATAAAGATTTTGAAATAGAAAATCCGGATATTAAACTTGATTTGATCTCAATGCCATCTCCGGAAAATGCAAAGGCAAAGCTAAAGAAAATGATTTCTGTAGGTAAAATGCCCAATTTGGTTTATATAGGTGAAGCCAGTATAGATACCCTTTATTCTTTTATGGTAGATCAGGGGTATGTGGTGGATATCATGCCTTATATACAGGAAGATAAAGAGTTTAGGGAAATGATTTCTCAGGAGAATATGAATCGCTGGAAAACAGAAGAAGGAAAACTTTATACGGTGACAGATGTACTCAACACAGGAGGGTACTGGTATAATAAACAAATATTTAAGAATGCAGGGATTAAAAACGTTCCTGAAACCTGGGAGGAATTTTTGGAATGCTGCAGCAGGATTTGTCAGTGGAGAAAAGAAAAATATTTAAACACTATTCCTGTACATATGGATGCAGCCACGGCAGCAGCGATTCTTCAGTCAGGTGTAAGCTGTAATGATCTGAAAGGGGTTCAGGAAACGGAAATGTTCCGTATGCTGAAGCTTTTGAAAAAAATTGCGGCTTATACGGATATTGAAAAGAGCTATACGCACCAGGACACTCTCAGAAGTTTCAATGTGGGACATTGTGCTATTTATATAGGAGAAATTGTAGATGCCCATGAGATGAATCCAAATCTTCAAATGGGATATGCCGTTTTGCCGGGAATGGATGGAAAAGACGTAGGCTTTATTTCTTCTTATCCGGGATATTTTATTGGAAGCTCCTGTGATGAAAAACAGAAAGAGGCCTGTATACGTTTTTTGAAATATATGCTGAGTGAACGGGTGCAAAGCAGAATATGGAAAGAGACAGGTCATATACCTTCTAATCCTAATGTCGATATTCCGAAGATTTCTGATGTAAATGAGGTTTGTTATCAGTCTTATAAAGAACTTATGGATGCAGACAGAATACAGGAGCTTCCAGATAATTGCTGGGGAGATAAAAAAATAGAAATCTTTAAGGATAATATTTTTAAATATTTATCAGGCGAAATTACGGAAAAAGAATTTTATTGGTTGATGAAGTAAATAAGTGAAAAGAAAAAGTAAATATTATACAAGAAAACAGGAGAAAGTGAAGTTAAAAAAATATAACATTTCATTCTTCTGTTTTTTTTACTTAAAAAAGAAAATATATTTCTGAAACAGGTAAATGATATGAATGGAGAAATGCAGCAGCTTCAGTTATGATAATACTATCCAAATAAAGTATTTAATGATAAGAAAAGGAGAGAGAGTTATGAATCTGAAGAGAGCGGGAGCCCTTGGACTGAGCTGTGCAATGTTATCAGCAAGTCTTTTGGGTACAACAACTGTATGGGCTGAAAAAAAAGAGGAGATTTCCGGAAAAGTAAGATATGCGTTCTGGGATACCGCACAACAGCCGTATTTTGAAAAATGTATTGAAAAATTTAATGAGCAGTACCCGGATGTAGAGATTGTTTTGGAACCAAGCAGTTTTGACGAATATTGGACAAAGCTGGAGGCAGGGGCTACAGGCGGAAGTATTGCAGACGTATTCTGGATGAATGGTCCGAATATTATCAAATATGCAGAGGGCGATATTCTGATGGATATTAACGACCGGATTGAAGAGGCTGGAATTGATAAAAAGAATTACCCGGAAGCACTGGTTGAGCTGTACAATGTAGATGGAAAGCAGTATGCGCTGCCAAAGGATTACGATACGATTGGCGTTTGGTATAATAAGAAAATTTTTGATGAAGCCGGAGTTCCTTATCCAACAAATGATTGGACCTGGGAAGATATGGCGGATATTGCAAAACAGTTGACAAAAACAGATGGAAGTGTGTATGGAATTTCCGCAAGATATGATACGCAGGTGGGAATTTATAACACAATCTTTGCAAACGGCGGATATGTTGTATCTGATGACAAAACAAAATCAGGATATGATATGGAAGAAACACAGGCAGGAATTCAGTGTTGGGTAGACTTGTTGAAAGCCGGAGTCAGTCCGTCTGAGGCATCTCTAGAGGAAACGGAACCTCATATCCAGTTTTTATCTGGAAGAACAGGAATGTATTGGTGCGGTTCCTGGTTCCTGGCTCAGGTTCTTGATTCTGACATTAAGGATGTGGTAGACGTTGTCGAACTTCCAGCTATTAATGGAAATAAAGCGTCTGTAATCCATGGAATTGGAAACTGTATTTATAAAGATACCAAAAATGCAGATGCAGCATGGAAGTGGGTAGAATTTTTGGCAGGAGAAGAGGCAAATACACTTTCTGCAGAAATGGGAGCAGCAATTCCGGCATATGGAAATACTGCAGATATCTGGGCAGATAAACATAAAGAATATAATCTGGCTGCATTTACAACTGCCGCAGAGGAGTTTTCTTATCCTTATCCTATATCAAAAAATACAACCGAATGGGAACAGTATCAGGCGGATGAACTGAAAAAAGTATTTAATTTGGAAACAGAGGTAAAAGATGCCTGTGACGTTGTTGCAGAGAAAATGAATGAAGTGTTGGCCAGTGAATGAAATTAGATAAAAAGAAGGGCATTTGCGGTTGGCAAATGCCCTTCTTTTTGGAGAAAGGAGGATCTTACATGAAAAAAACATTAAGCAAACGGAAAAGAAAAGATTACATAGCCGGTTATACAATGATTTTTCCAGTGGTTGCAGGATTGGGAGTTTTCTATTTTTATCCGATTTTTAAAGTGTTTTATGACAGCTTCCATGAGGTAGGAGCTTTTAATAAAAGTAAATGGATCGGATTTGGAAATTATGTAAAAATGTTTCAGGATGAAGTAATGTGGCAGGCTCTACTTAATACCATGCGTTATGTGGTTGTAATTGTTCCTGCGATTATTATTCTGGCATTGATTCTGGCTGTTTTTTTGAATCAGGGAATCAAAGGAAAAGCATTTTTCCGGGTGGTTTATTTTATTCCGGCAATTACTATGAGTGCGGCGGTAGCTATGATCTGGAGATGGATGTTTAATGGAGATTATGGCATTATTAATTATATTTTGAATCTCATGGGATTTGAATCGGTACAGTTTCTGAGTAATCCTTCTCTTGCCTGGATTGCTATTTGTATTGTAACCATCTGGAGCAGCGTGGGATATAATATGATTATTCTGCTGGCAGGGATACAGGGAATTTCAAAGAGCTATTATGAAGCAGCGGCAATTGATGGAGCAACTGGTTTTCGACAGTTTTTTAGTATTACACTTCCGTTGATTACACCAACATTATTTTTTGTTATGGTTACAACACTGATCAGTACATTCCAGATTTTTGATACGATTTACATGATGATTTCCAGGAAAAGTCTTGCTTTGGAAGCATCGCAGAGTATGGTGCTCTATTTCTTCAGAAATGCTTTTGAATTTTCTAAAAAGGGGTATGCGTCTGCGCTGGCAGTTTTGCTGTTTGTAATTATTATGATCATTACCCTGGTACAGATGAAGCTTCAGAAAAAGTGGGTCAATTACGAATAAGGAGGGGATAGAATGAAAAACAAGAAAATTAAATGGGGACATGTGATCATATTTATTATCTTGGTTCTGTGTATGGTAGTTACACTTCTCCCATTTATATGGATGATCCTGACATCGTTGAAAACACAGTCGGAATCAATCTGCATACCGATTAAGATTTTGCCGGAGAAACCATTATTTTCAAATTATGCGGAGGTGTTTGAAAAAATTCCTTTTGCAAGAATGTATTTAAATACTATGATCTCAGCAGGGGTAATCGTTGTTGCACAGTTGATTTTATGCTCTATGGCAGCATATGCATTTGGCAGGATTAAGTTTCCAGGACGAGATATTATTTTTGGCATACTTCTTGCAGTTTTAATGGTGCCGTCTTCATTCTTCATGCTTCCACAGTATCTGATCATTCAGAAGATGGGGCTTTTGAATACTCTGCCGGCTTTGTTTATACCTGGACTGTTTAGTGCATTTGGAACTTTTTTGATGAGGCAGTTTTTTATGGCGCTTCCAAATGATCTGGAGGAGGCAGCCAGAATTGATGGGTGCGGTCATTTTAGAATTTTTACCAGAATCATGTTCCCTCTGGTAAAACCTGGACTGGTGGCATTGGCGATTCTGACGCTCAGGGGAGCGTGGAATGACCTGATGTGGCCTATGATTGTAAACACATCTCCGGAAAAAATGACACTTTCTGCCGGTTTATCTTTCCTTCAGGGGCAGTATGCAACTGATTATCCTACTATGATGGCAGGAGCTGTTCTGGCAGTAATTCCGTTGTTGGTTCTTTTTGCAATTTTCCAGAAACAGTTTATTGAAGGAATTGCATTGCAGGGAATCAAAGGTTAAAAATACAGAGTATAAATGAATATTAATGAATGATGGAGGTTAGCTTATGGGGAAAAAAGTAAACATTGGAATGATCGGTCTGGGCGCAAGAGGAAAAGGACTGCTGGAAACAGCATATCTGGAACACCCGGATGCAGAGTTTGTGGCAGTTTGTGATGTATATGAGGACAGATGCCGGGAGGCAGCAGATATTATTGAAAAAAGCGGAAGGAAACGACCGCATATTACAACTGACTACAAAGAGATTCTTACAATGCCGGAAGTAGAAGCGGTAATCATCTGTTCTTCCTGGGATATGCACATTGAAATGAGTATTGAAGCAATGCGTGCGGGAAAATATGTGGGCTGCGAGGTTGGAGGAGCATATTCCTTGAGAGAATGCTGGAAGCTGGTAGAAGCCTATGAAGAAACAGGTGTTCCGATTATGTTTTTGGAAAACTGTCTGTATGGCAGAGATGAAATGATGGTTGCAAATATGGCGGAAATGGGGGTGCTGGGAGAAATCGTCCATTGCGAAGGCGGCTACCGTCATGATTTGCGAGAAGAGGTGGCTTTTGGAAAAGAAAACAGGCACTATCGTCTGGCTAATTATATTCACAGAAATACGGAAAATTATCCTACACATGAACTGGGACCGATTGCAAAACTGCTTCATATCAACCGGGGAAACCGTATGCTTTCATTGACCTCTATGGCTTCAAAGGCAGCGGGTCTTCAGGAGTATATTAAGGATAAAAAATCCGAAGATACAGAACTTTTGAATACTGTTTTTAACCAGGGAGATATTGTAAATACTATGATTCGGTGCAGCAATGGAGAAACAATTCTTCTGACTCTGGATACAACGCTGCCACGGTATTATTCCAGAGGTTTTATGGTTCAGGGAACCAAAGGAATGTATATGGAAGATAACCGTTCTATCTTTCTGGATGGAGATAAGGCTTCGGAGGATCATTTCGAATGGCAGAAGCATTGGGGAAATGTGGAAGAATACAGAGAAAAATATGAGCATCCCCTGTGGAAAAAATATTTGCAGGACGGAATAAAAAAGGGGCATGACGGAATGGATTATCTTGTATTTTCTGATTTTATCCAATGTGTGCAGGAGCAAACAGAAGCTGTCATCGATGCCTATGATATGGCGGCATGGATGAGTATTTCTGTATTGGCAGAACAGTCTATTGCTATGGGAGGACAGCCGGTTCCGATTCCTGATTTTACAAATGGAAAATGGATGAATAGAGGATAACGTATGCATTGGAGTTTAAATTACAGAGAACCTGCAAAAGCCTGGACTGAGGCGCTTCCTCTTGGAAATGGGGAGTTAGGAGCTATGGTATTTGGAGAGACCGAGGAAGAAAGGATTGAGTTAAACCTTGATACTCTCTGGTCAGGAAACGGAAAGAAAGAGCAGGTATATAAGGAAACACCGGACTGGAACCATATGAGGCATCTGATTTTTCATGGAAAACAGAAAGAGGCTGAAAAATATGCCAGAGAACATATATTGGGAGACTGGACAACTGCATATCTTCCTGCAGGAACTCTTTATATAAATACTAAAAAAGAGAAGACGGAAGTTAAAGAAAAGTATTATAGAGAATTGACTCTGGAGGAAGCAGTGCATACAGCTTCATGGGAATCAGGAAATGTTTTTCATAAGAGAGAAACATTCATAAGTATGAAAGAAAATGTGCTGGCAGTAAGAATTTCCGTGGATCCAAAGCAGGGGATGGAAGCAGAAATTTTTCTGGACAGTCCGTTGAAGTATGAGATTTCTGAAGGAAAAGATGGAGGAAGGCTTGTACTTTTGGGACGAGCTCCCACATACGCAGCACCGGATTATTATGAGTGTAAAGATCCGATTCAATACTGTGACAAGGAAGGAATACGATTTGGACTTCTTGTATCAGTTCAATTGAAATCTGGAATTCTGAAACGGGAAGGAAACCGTCTTTATGTATCAACCTATGATGATTTTTATATTTTTTTAAATGGAAAAACAGATTTTGATGGATGTTCTGACCTTTGGGGAAGTTTGCACACACAGGCAAAGAAGCTGGAAGAAAAAGGGTATGATACATTAAAAGAAGAGCATATCAGACTGTATAAAAGTATTTTTGACCGTATGGAGCTTCAACTGGGAGAAAATAATAAAGAGGAAAAGGATACGTATCAAAGATTACAGGAATTTAAACAGGGTTCAAAAGATTATGACCTGATGGCGCTTCTTTTTCACTATGCCAGATATCTGATGATCTGTTCCTCGAAACCGGGTACACAGGCTGCAAATTTGCAGGGTATCTGGAATAATAAACTTAGAGCGCCCTGGAGTTCTAATTATACAGTAAATATTAATACGGAAATGAATTACTGGATGGCAGAAAGCTGCAATCTCAGTGAATTTCATGAGCCTTTGTTTGATCTGATTGATCGGACAGTTCGTAATGGGAAGATCACAGCCCAGAGATTATATGGACTGGAAGGCTGGGTTAGTCATCACAATATAGATATCTGGGGACATTCTGATCCTGTGGGAAAATATGCAAAGGACGAATATCCCTGTCAGTATGCGTTATGGCCTATGAGTTCCGGGTGGTTATGCAGACATTTGTGGGAACATTATGTATATACGCTGGATCAGGAATTTTTGAAAAAAAGGGCGTTTCCCGTAATCCGTGAGGCTGTTCGTTTTTATTTGGGGTATCTGACAGAATATCAGGGATATCTGCTGACTTGTCCGTCTACTTCACCGGAGAACAGATATATGGATGAAGAGGGGGAAGAACACAGTGTATCATTTGGCTCTACCATGGATCTTTCTATACTTAAAGAGCTGTTTGAAAATTATATCCATATTTGTGAAATTACTGGAGAACAGGAGTTAAAGGCAGAGACAGAGAAAGCGTTGAAAAAACTTCCTGCTTTCAAAATTGGACGGGAAGGACAGCTACAGGAATGGTATGAAGACTATTGGGAAACGGATGTGCATCACAGACATATATCTCATTTGTATGGATTGTATCCGGCAAATGTGATTAAAGAAGAGGATACGGAACTGCGAAAGGCATGTAAGAGAGTTCTGGAAAGAAGGGGGGATGAGGGTACCGGCTGGTCCATGATCTGGAAAGCGGCTCTTTGGGCGCGATTGAAGAATGGAAATAGGGCGATACAGCTTTTGAAAAAACAGATTCGGCTTACAGAGGAAGTAGAGGTTTCCATGACGGGAGGTGGGATTTATCCTAATCTTTTCTGCGCCCATCCTCCATTTCAAATCGACGGCAATTTGGGCTATGCCGCGGCAGTAACAGAAATGCTTCTGCAAACGCAGGAGAATGTTATTGAATTCCTTCCGGCATTACCGAAAGACTGGAAAAATGGCTATGTAAAGGGAATGAAGGCAAAAGGCGGATATACTGTGGACTTTGCCTGGAAAAATTGCATACTTACAGAATTTTGTATTCGGGCAGTCTGTCCAGGAGAAGTAGTTGTAAAATGGAATCAGGAGCTTCACCATATTTCAATTGGAGAAGATAGGGAATTTATTTATAAATCAGGATTATGATATGTTTATAAAGAACTAAAATTAAGCCGAGTTAGAGATATTGCTATTAGGTGAACATTTTATCAGATAAAATCTTAATGGAAATGATAATAAAACAGCACTAAAAGACACCATTGACCTACGGGGGCTTTTGTTAAAGAGCAGTCAATTTTAAGACTAACTGCTTTGTGTGTATGAGCATGAAGTTGTTAACCAATCCGTGCTTCTGTTTTTATTCCATATTGTCCAATTTGATTTTGAACTGTATTCAAAAATTTCTCATAATTCTCAGTTATATTGGAATGTATTTTTATAATTGCCATCACAAATTCTTCTTCTGGATACTGTTCTTTGTATTGCTTTGCTTCTAAATAATTTATTATAGAACCAAAAATCCTGGCCCTGCAGATACCAAAAAGGCGTCTGCAGAACCAGGATTTTTTGCGGCCTCTGGCGGGCTGCTTTACTGAATACGTTTGATATCCATATCTTTTGGGAGAACCAAATTTAATATAATAGCCATTACAAATACTACAGCTACCACATTTGCAGAAAATACGGACTGCAAAAGCTGGGGGAAGATATGCCAGATATCTGTTTCGCTTGCTGCGGTAAAGCCGATGCCTACGGAAAGAGACAGGGCGGCAATGGTAATGTTTCTCTGGGTAAATCCTGCTTTAGCGATCATTTCAATTCCAGAGGTCAGGATAGTACCGAACATCATAATGGTGCAGCCTCCCAGAACGGAATCTGGCAGGGAGGCAAAAAAGTTTCCTACAGGAGGAAGGAGGCCTGCCAGGATCATACATACGGCTCCGGTCATAATGGTGAAACGGTTGACAACCTTTGTCATGGCGATCAGTCCAACATTCTGAGAGAAGGAGGTGACGGGAGGACAGCCTAACAAAGAGGAAAATACAGAGGCATATCCGTCACAGGCAAGGGAGCCGGAAATTTCTTCTGTTGTAATATCACGTTCCAGACCGCCGGAAACCATTGCCGTAGTATCTCCAATAGTTTCTGCCGCAGAAACAAGGAAGATAATGGCAACTGAGACAATAGCTCCAGGATGAAATTCCGGCATATAAGGAAGGAATTTGGGGAAGGAGAGGATTCCGCCGGAAAAGATCACAGAAAGGTCTACTTTTCCCATAAAGATGGCTACAATATAGCCCACGATCAGTCCCACCAGGACGGAAAGCTGCTTCCAGTAACCCTTTGCCATAATGTTCCAGACAAGACATACCAGAAGAGTAATGGTTCCAAGGATAAGATTCTGAGCAGAACCGAAATCTTCGGAATAGCCTCCGCCAAAGGATCGTGTGCCTACTGTAAAAAGAGAAAATCCAATGGCAGTTACAACGGACGCTGCAACAATAGGAGAAATGATCTTTTTCCAGTATTTTGCAAGAAGTCCAAGGGTTCCTTCCATGATACCGCCTATCATAACAGCGCCAACAACTGCCGGATATCCGTAATTGGCGGCAACGGTGCTGAGAACTGTTACAAAGGTAAAGCTGACGCCCATTACAATGGGAAGCCGGGAACCTACTTTCCAGAGAGGATAGAGCTGGATCAGGGTTGCGATTCCTGCAACAAACATGGCGTTTTGGAGAAGAATGGCGATTTCTGCCTGTTTCAGGCCGCCTGCTGCGGCAATCAGGGTGATTGGCGTCAGGTTGGCAACAAACATTGCCAAAATGTGCTGAAGACCAAAGGGAATAGCCTTCATAACAGGTACTTGTCCGTCAAGACGGTAAATGTTTGCAATATCTGCGTTTTTGGCGTTCTTCATAAGTGAGATCCTCCTTATTTGAAATTTTTGCACAATTTTTGTTACGCCATAAAATTGATTGTAATTGCAATACAACTAATGCTTTAATTTTACCATAAAAAATTATTTTGTCCACAAAAAAATTGGTTATTTCTTACAAATACTATGAATTGCTCATATTTGAATTTGAAAAAGAAATATTTGAAACAGACCAGACAAATATGTTGATAAAAAAAGTGCAATTTTCTGTAAGAAATTCATGTTCTGATATTGACATTATACAATAGGAATGTAATAATGAACATTGTTCATGTCGAAATCCGGCGAAACAGAAGCAGAAAACCTTTCGCATTTTTATGCCAGTGTATAATATCGGCCTGGCAGTTACGGTAGTGATGATGGTGGTACGTGGCATTGCTCAGGTGTTAAATATTTCTCTGTCTTCTGCAGCAAATGCTTCGATTTCAGGAATTGCAGGAATCGGTCATATGCTGACTGGGGTTGGGATTATTCTTTTTTTGGTGTCCTTGAAAAAGGCAGTGGGGAATAGAGTGAACAGTAATTAATTTATAAAATCTTAATGGAAATTCATTCTTTCA
>NZ_CALFLA010000093.1 GCF_937880195.1 uncultured Blautia sp. | reverse complement strand
TACGCAGTCCAGGAGTCTGCGGATGGCTTCCTCAACTTCAAAGCCCCCGTCGAAACCAGTACAAGCCCTTAAATAAAAAGAAGACTGCTGGCATACAGACGAACGTAAGCTTTTCTGTCCTTATATATTAGAAGATATTCTGTCTTCTGTCAAGGGGAAAATGCCATTGCCGAAGGCAATCTGGAATGAATTTTGGCTCGTTGCTGTGAACGCAGAGGACAGTAACGAGATCAGGCTTTGATATCCCGGTGATTAAGCTCCCATACTGCAGCAATGCAGAAAATAAGAGAAAAGATAAATGCAGAAAAAATAAAAGGCAGATAACCTTCAGTTAATGTTTTATTGGAGCCGTTGGCGTTCATTCCAAGAAGCATCAGGCTGTAAGGCCAGAAAAGTCCTTTGCCTTCATTATTGATCAAGACGCCTGCAACGCTTCCAAGAAGAGCGATACCAATAGGAATAGAGAAGCTTCGTATGTTCATGGAAAGGAAAAGCTGGAGACAGCAAATAGGTAATGCGCCTATAGTACCCTGCAGCAGCCAGAGAAGGATAGAAGGGGGACAAAGCCCTGGAAGTCCAGCTATTTTGCCGCTGATCAGAAAAAGAACCCCCATCCAAAGCTGTGTGAGCAGAGTGATCAAAAGCAGAACAGCCAGTTTGCCAAAAAAGAGGCCGGCAGCAGGAACAGGGGCCGTCATGACCATATTCCAGTTATTGTGACGGTGTTCCAGACGCCACAAATAAGAGGCATACAGGCCCATCAAAGGCGCAAAAAAGAAACTTGCATAAAATAAAGTGTGCTGCGTCCAAAGAGAATACCACTCTGATTTCAAAAGCCCCAGATTTTGAAGATAGTTAAAGGTTCCCATAACAGCAGGAATCACAGGGATCAGAATACAGGCAGGAAGAAGCAGAGAGCGACGTATCTTTTTGCTTTCTGCCTGAATACATCGAATAAACATGGATCATACCTCCTTTTGGGTAACGATTGTCCGGCAGATCAGAAAAATACAGATTCCAAAAGCCAGGAACAGGATAAATGTAGTTGTTGGAAAGGGTATTTGGTAAAAATCAATGATTTTTGTATCTTTGTCCCAGTTCATCCCCACTGTGGAAAAAACAGCAAAATATCCCCAGAGAACCAGTCTTGCCACAGAAACAGGAAAAAACATGGAAAACAGTCCAAGGAAACTTCCTGCAAGTCCAATGCCAAGCGGAAGAAGCTGGTTTTCCGACATAAGAGAAAGGGTCTGTTGGCTCACCAGGATCACGCTGCCTACTGTCAGAGAAACCAGAAGATAAAGAAAAAGATCTTGGAAACGGAATCCGCCGAATCTGTTTATACTGCCAAGAATCATAAGCAGGGCGCTCTGGCCGAAAAAGAACAGAAGCAGATACCGGAAACAATTCAGATATTTGCAGTCAAAAAAGGTTCCCTGCTTCTGAAGGGTGTACAAAAGTTTTCTTGTATCGCCCTTTACCTCCATATCGCATACTCGGCTGGCAATGACAGAGATCATGGGAGGCAGAAGAATGACGTTCATAACCGGCAGATGGTAAAAGAACATGGGATATCCCACAATGATATCTTCCGGTTTCATGGAACTGATCTGCCAGAGCATCCAAAGCAGCCAGAAGCCAAGAAAGGACAGTGGAACAACCAACGCTTTGGTGTGGCGGAGCTTTTTACTTTCTGCATAAAACTGTCTGAAAAAATGTAGTGTCATAAGCTCACCTGCTTTCCGGTAAGATTAAGGAAAATATCCTCCAGGCTCATTTGCTGTTCTTCCAGACGTAAAATTCCTATTCCCGAATGTACAAGAAGAGAAACAGCCTGCATAACTTGATTTTCGTTTTCTGTTTTCAGGCAGATTTTTCCCTCAGACCATTGAACTGGAATTTTGGAATGCTTTAGATACTGAAAAGCGCTGGGATCGTCTGAGGTGGACAGAAGAAGACGGGAACGGCTGTGCTTGTGAAGAACGCTTAAGCTGTCCTGAAAAATCAGTTCTCCCTGATTGATGATTCCTACATGAGTTGCCATCTGGTCCATTTCAGACAGAAGGTGGCTGGAGATCAAAACAGTGATCCCATAGGTGGAGGGAAGACTGACGATCAGCTCCCGCATTTCCTGGATTCCGGCAGGATCAAGGCCGTTGGTAGGCTCATCAAGGAGAAGGAGCTTTGGATTTCCTAAAAGTGCGGCGGCCAGACCAAGACGCTGCTTCATGCCGAGAGAATACTGACTGACCTTTTTGTTCTGCTGCTCTTCCATGCGGACAATGTGAAGAACACGGCTGATCTCTGTTTCTGGAATGTTTTTTAAGGTACAGATTACCTGCAGATTTTCTTTTCCGGTTAAGTGGCCGTAATAAGCGGGAGACTCGATGAGAGATCCGGTTTCTGACAGGATATTCAGGCGGTTGCGGGGATTCAGCTCCCTTCCTAAAATCTGGATGTTTCCTTTTGAGGGCTTGATAAGACCAAGAAGTAGTTTTAAGGTGGTGGACTTTCCGGCTCCGTTTGGACCGAGAAAACCATAAATACTTCCTCCTGGAATTTTAAGATCCAGCTGGTTTACCACAGCTTTTGATTTGTATTTCTTTGTAAGAGATTCTGTTACGATCACAGGTCCCATATGAATTACCTCCTTAAATTTTTCTATGAGCACAGTATAGGGCAGGCGGCTTATCTAAGACTTAAGCCAGCCTTATTTTTAGCTTAATTTTTTTTGATTTGGTTGGAATGAAAAGGGAAATAAATTATAATAAAATACAGCAAGAAAAAGGAGGGATGGAAATGGAAATACAGGAGCATAAAATTATGCTGGTGGATGATAACCTGGAACTGATGGAAATGATATCTGATATATTAAAGCAAAGCGGCTATGGAAATATTGTAAAAGCAGGAACCGTAAGAGAAGCCCTGGAAGTATTCAAAAAGGAACAGCCGGATATGGCGGTGCTGGACGTGATGCTGCCTGACGGGGACGGATTCCGACTGTTTCAGAAAATCAGGGAACAGTCAGAAATCCCTATTCTGTTTCTTTCTGCAAGAGATGAAGACAGAGACCGTCTGTTTGGCCTTGGTCTGGGAGCAGACGATTATATTACAAAGCCTTTTTTGCCGCCGGAGCTGGTTCTTCGGGTAGGCGCAGTTTTAAAAAGAACCTACCGTAATTTTAAAGAGGAGACAGAAGCAGAAAATATTCTGAAGCTGGGAGAACGGGAGATTCTCTTTGACTATGGCATGGTACGCTTCCAGGGAGAGGAAACTGCTCTTACGGCAAAAGAACTTGCGCTTCTTCAGAAGCTGAATGAAAACAGAGGAAGGATTGTCACCTTTGACGCCTTATGCAGTTCCGTATGGGGAGACGGATATTATGGATACGAAAATACGCTGATGGTGCATATCCGCCATCTTCGTGAAAAAATAGAAGAAGATCCTTCTCATCCCAGATGGCTTCTGACTGCAAGGGGGCTGGGCTACCGTCTTGCTCTGGATAAGGGAGAGAAGATATGAGAAGCCTTTTTCGGATCATACGCAGATATTCGCTGACAGCAGGAATGATCATCTGTGTGCTTTTTGTCAGTAATGCCGCTGCTTTTCTGTTCTGGGGATTCCAGAAGACTCAGGTTGCAGACAGGCACAATTTTAAAAGAAGCACGCTGGAGACAGTCAGCGAAGAGCTTGTGAATAATAATGGAAGCTGGCAGCTTAGTGAAAAGGGAGAAAAAGCTCTTAAAGCCTCGGAAACAAAATGGGGAATGGCTCTGGATGAAAATGGAAAGGCAGTATGGGAATGGCAGCTTCCAAAAGATTTTGCCCGCTCTTATACAAATCGTGATATCGCAAAATTTACAAGATGGTACCTGAAGGATTATCCCGTAATGGTATGGGATACGGGAACACTTCTTCTGGTGATAGGCCTTGATCCTCAGATTTATACAAGATTCAGTGAAACGTACCTTTTCACAGATTTTGCCATGCTTCCAGAATATATAAAAATTGCCCTGATTGTAAACGCGGCAGTGATCGTTGTTCTTGTTTTTCTTCTGGGCGCGAGATTTTATCATGCGCTGAAACCTCTGGGAATCGGTATTGAGCGGCTTTCCAGGCAGGAGCCGGTGAAACTTAGAGAAAAGGGAATGACAAAGGATCTGGCTGTGCAGATCAATCATACTTCGGAGATCCTTCAGGAGCAAAAGGAAAGCCTGAACAGAAGAGATCAGGCAAGAACGGACTGGATTTCAGGGGTTTCTCATGATATCAGAACGCCTCTGGCTCTGATCCTTGGGTACACAGACAGGATATCCAGAAGCAGTTCCTTAAATGAAGAGGAAAAACGTATGGCAGACGCAGTGTGCAGGCAGGGACTTGTGATCCGTCAGCTTATTTCAGATCTGAACCTTACGTCAAAACTTGCCTATGACGCCCAGCCTTTGAAATGTAAAAAAACTTCTCCTGCCCTCCTTCTTCGTGAATGCGCGGCAGATATTTATAACGAAGAACTGGAAAAGGAAGAAGAACCAGGACAGGTGGACGTAGAACTTCTGATTCCTCCAGAAGCAGAAAAAATTGAGATTTTTGCAGACAAAGGACTGGTAAAGCGGGCGCTGCGCAACCTGATCGGAAACAGCGTCCGTCATAATCCTTCTGGATGTCAGGTACAGGTGCGGCTTTTTAAAAGAAATAACATGGCATGTTTTTTTATTACAGATACAGGCAGGGGGATTCCTGAAATCGTGGTGCAAAATATGGAAAATCCATCAGATAAGATTCATATTATGGGACTTCGGCTGGCAAGGCAGATCGCCAGGGCTCATGGAGGAGAACTGGAATTTGTAAAAAGGGAAAGCGGAACTTATGATGTGGAAATCTGTTTTCCAGAGGATTTTGAGATTGTATTTCAGGAAAAGAACAACTATAATAGCATATGAGTATGAAGAAAGGTAAAGAGGTAATATGAATACACTGAAACGATTTATCCGTTACTACGGACCCTATAAGACAGTGTTCTTTCTTGATCTTATATGCGCGGCCATTATCAGTATGGTGGATCTGGCGTTTCCTCAGATATTAAGAACACTGACAAAAACAATTTTTACAGAGGAGGCTTCTCTGATACTGAAAGCCCTGCTTCCTATTGGATTGGGACTTTTTATCATGTATGTGGTTCAGAGTCTGTGCAAATATTATGTCAGCTATCAGGGACATATGATGGGCGCATATATGGAAAGAGATATGAGACAGCAGCTTTTTGACCACTATGAAAAGCTGTCTTTTTCCTACTATGATCAGAACAATTCAGGACAAATGATGAGCAAGCTGGTGTCAGACCTTTTTGATATTGCAGAAATGGCTCATCACGGACCGGAGAATCTTTTTATTTCAGTGATCAAGATCGTAGGTTCTTTTGTATTCCTGTTTATGATTAACTGGAGACTTGCCATTCCCCTTTTGATCCTTGTATTTGTGATGATCCTGTTTTCTGTAAATCAGAACGCAAAAATGCAGGAAACCTTTATGGATAACAGAAAGAAGATCGGAGATGTAAACTCCAGCCTTCAGGATACACTGGCAGGCATCCGTGTGGTACAGTCCTTTGCCAATGAGGAAATAGAACGCAAAAAATTTGGAAAGAGCAACCATGCGTTTCTTTGTTCCAAAAAGGACAATTATCACTGCATGGGAAATTTTATGGGAGTAAATCTTTTCTTCCAGGGAATGATGTATCTGGTAACTCTGGTATACGGCGGCTGGCTGATCTCCAGGGGGCAGATGGAGGCGGCTGATCTTGCTATGTACGCCCTTTATATTGGTATTTTTGTCAGCCCCATACAGATTCTTGTGGAGCTGATCGAGATGATGCAAAAAGGATTTTCCGGGTTCCGCCGTTTCCTTGATGTGATGGATACAGACCCGGATATCATAGACGCTCCAGAGGCAAAACCGCTGACTAATGTAAAAGGCGAGGTTTCCTATGAGGATGTTTCTTTCCATTACAGCGATGATGAAACTCTTGTTCTGGATCATATTTCATTTAAGATTCCAGCGGGCAGATCCATTGCTCTGGTAGGACCCTCAGGAAGTGGAAAAACAACAATCTGTTCGCTGCTTCCAAGGTTTTATGATGTAACAGGAGGAAGGATCACCATAGACGGCAAGGATGTAAAAGACCTGACCCTGGAAAGCCTGCGAGGTCAGATAGGTCTTGTGCAACAGGATGTATACCTGTTTGGCGGCTCCATAAAAGAAAATATTGCTTATGGCAAACCTTCTGCTTCTATGGAAGAAATTATGGCTGCTGCAAAAAAAGCAAATATCCATGACTTTATCATGTCTCTGCCAGATGGCTATGACACCTTTGTAGGAGAGAGAGGAACCCGTCTTTCCGGCGGACAGAAGCAGAGAATTTCTATTGCCAGAGTATTTCTTAAAAATCCTCCGATCCTGATTCTGGATGAGGCCACCAGCGCTCTTGACAACGAAAGCGAGCGTTGGATCCAAAAGAGCCTGGAAGAGCTGTCCAGAAACAGGACAACCATTACTATTGCCCACAGGCTTTCTACGATCCGAAATGCAGACGAGATCCTTGTTGTGGCAGATAATGGGATTGTGGAACGGGGAACACACCAAGAGCTTCTGAAGCAGGGTGGAATTTATTCCCACTATTATGACATGTCCAGATAAAAAGTAAGAACCGCCTTCGGAAATATTTCCGAAGGCGGTTCTTGGTATTTACAGGTGTTTTTATTCAGCAAGGTTCACGGTCTTGTGATACTTTGCATTTGCGTCCAAAAGGGCTTTCCACTGTGCGTTATCCAGATTGTCGTTATAATACTGTACCTTTAGTTCATCCATATACTGGATATAATCTACCAGATATACGTCAATAGAAGAAATATTGTGATCCTGAATGGCGTAATTATTTACGCTTCCGTCAGATTCAACATAAGGCATCATGTTTCCGTCAGCGTCAAGAGTGACGATAAAGCAGTCGGAGTTGGAGCCTTCTTCATAAAGCGGATTTACAGTAAGCTCATAAGGTGTTTTTACAACAGAGGCAAGACCGATGCCGTTTTCATTTGTTTCATTGATCTCAAGGGTTTTTGTCAGGGAGTGATCAATGGTTACAGGGATATCGAAGCTCCATTCTCCTTCAAACCAGTAGTTCTCATGCTCGTTAGGATGCTGGGCATATTCAGCAGGCATCTGATTCATGACTTCCTGGAACTCTTCGTCGGACATATTCTCAAGCTCTTCCTCAGAATAACCGTGATCCCAGTATTCCGGGTCTTTTTTTGTTCCGGTAAATTCACTGATGGATAAGTGAAGGTCATAAGTTTCAGGAAGGGCAACAGGTTTTACATATTCAGAATAGAGAGCTCCGCCCTGTTCGCTGACCTTATCATTAAATTCCTCAAGGAGAGAATAGCCTTCCTCTGTTTCATCGTTCATATCTTCATGGGAGATTCCCATTTCGTCCAGGACCTTCTGTACCATTTCCTCATATTTTTTATGGTATTCTGTGGTGTCCTCCAGCTTTGTATTTAAGCGCAGGATGCAGGCATAGGTATGGTCGTCCAGGAATTTGCCTTCCGGGTTCATATACTGGATGCCGGGATTTAATTCCGACTGATCTCCTGTAAGGAAGCTGTAGCTAACGTCTGCCATCATGGAGATCACAGGTTTTCCGTTCTGATCCATCATAGTATCCGGGAAAGGCTCTTCGCTGACTGCCTCCATGGAAAGATAAACTGCCTGGTCGTTGGCGTAGATTTCCGAAAAGCTGATAGTCAGCCCGTCTTCTGTTTTGGTATAAAGGGTTTCCAATGGAGCGTCGGAAGTTTCCCCTGGATCAGCAGGTGCGGATGTTTCGTCTGTGGAAGGCTCTTCCAGCGGCGTTGCCTTATCCGCAAAGTTCCCAAAAAAGCTTACATTGTCCTGCAGTTTTTCAAACAGTCCTCCTACAAGGGGAAGCTCTTTTGCCATAACCGGATTGGCGGCGCAGAACACAAAGCCTACAGCCATTACGGCTGCCATGCCGCCTGCAATTTTGGCGCCGGTGCGCATCCAACGGAAATGCTCCTTCTGAGGAGTTTTCTGCACTACTTTATGCTCTTCGATCATACGGTAGGCATTGTTTATTTTTTCATGGACGATCACAGGAATCTCAATTTCTTTATTCAGTTCTTCTCTTAAATTCTTTTCGTTATTATGAAGTGTCATCATGCATGTTCCTCCTTTACATGGTAATGGTAAGCGTCGCTGAGCAGCCGTCGTCCTCTCTGGAGACGGGTTTTTACAGTGCTTTCCTTCATATTCAAAATCTGGCTGATATCTGTTGTATTAAATCCTTCCATATAATATAGAAGAAGTACGATCCTGTATTTTTCATCAAGGGGAGAAAGAATCTGGTTCCATTCACTTGTCTCAAAATCCTCCTCGTAAAAAGGGGTATCCGGGACATTGTCCGTATAGAGAGTCAGCTTCTTTCTGTGAAGCATGTCCTTACATTTGTTGATCAGGATCCTTGTAAGCCATGTCTGGAAGTATTTATTGTTTTTCAGACTTTGGAGATTTTCATAACAGGAAAGAATGGTATCCTGTATGGCGTCTGCAGCGTCTTCGTCATTTTTTAGGTAAGAGCGTGCGATCTTATACATACTCTGGGTCTGCATATCCATAAGACGGCAGAATGCATCGGGATCGCCTTTTTTTGCCTTACGCAGCAAGTGTTCTGTCATATGTTTCCTCCCTCATTTCGATGGACAGGTTTTAGCCTGGAATAATAAGCGCTTATATTTTTGTGTTTCTATCTATTAGACGTAAAATATCCTCAAATGGATTCAAAAAGATCAAATTTTTTTAAAATAATTTTTACGTTCACAAATCTAACATATTCTTTTGATATTATAAAAATAAATGATATATTTGTTTTTGTAAATAAATTACCTATCATTAATAAATAGAAAGAAAAACAGGGGGTATAGATATGGATGTCCTGAAAATACTTGTGGTCGATGATGAGAGCCGTATGAGAAAATTGGTAAAAGACTTTTTGACGAAAAAAAATTTCCAGGTTCTGGAAGCCGGAGACGGCGAGGAAGCTATGGATATTTTTTACAGGGAAAAGGATATCGCCCTGATCATACTTGATGTTATGATGCCAAGAATGGACGGATGGGAAGTATGCCGTGAGATCCGCAAAAATTCTAAAGTACCTATTATTATGCTCACAGCAAGAGGAGACGAGAGAGATGAACTTCTTGGCTTTGAGTTGGGAGTGGATGAATATATATCCAAGCCCTTCAGCCCCAAAATTTTGGTTGCAAGGGTAGAGGCTATTTTGCGCAGAACCGGCCAGGATGCGGCGGAGAATGTTCTTTCTGCAGGTGGAATTGTGATTGATAAGGCGGCCCATCAGGCAACTGTAGACGGAGAGCCAATGGAACTGAGCTTTAAAGAATTTGAACTTCTCACTTATTTTCTTGAAAATGAAGGAATTGCCCTTTCCAGAGAAAAGATTTTAAATTCCGTATGGAATTACGATTATTTTGGCGACGCCCGTACCATTGATACACATGTAAAGAAGCTGAGAAGCAAAATGGGAGAAAAGGGAGAGTACATTAAAACCGTATGGGGAATGGGATATAAGTTTGAGGTTGAGGAGTCATGAAAAAAGATTCCTCCACAAATAAATCCGAAAAGAAAAAAACAAAAAAATTTCATCCCCTCAGACGCCAGCTGGAATTTTTGTTTATCGGACTTTTGGTGTTATCAATATTTTCCATCACTATGATCAATATGCTGTTTCTGGAACGGTATTATATAACAAAAAAAACAGAGGTGCTTCAATCTGCAATGGAGGATCTGGAAGGACTGCAGGTTGTCAGAGATGAAGAGGGAAAGCAGACTGCAGAGGTTTCAGACGAGATACGGAGAGACAGCTCAAGGAACAATCTGTCCTGGATCCTTATAACTGCAGACGGACAGGAGATAGCGTCGGAGGGCGGAAATGAGGGGATGCTTCAGGCGCGGCTTATGGGATATGCCTATGAGCTTGATAAAAAGCATGTGAAAAAAAAGATACTGGAGCAGACAGATATGTATGTGATCCAGCAGGTCAGCGACCGGTTTGCCGGAATGGATTACCTGGAAAGCTGGGGCGCCATGGGAAACGGCTGCTATTTTTTGATCAGAACTCCTCTGGAAAGTATCAGGGAAAGCGTTTCAATTTCTAACAGCTTTTATCTCTTTGTAGGAATTGTAATTATTGCTGTCAGCGGCCTGGTGCTGTGGATCATAACAAAAAGAATCACCAATCCTATTAGTGAGCTCACTGTTTTGTCGCGTAAAATGACAAATCTGGACTTTGAGGCAAAATACCATAGCCGCGCTGGAAATGAAATTGACGAGCTGGGCGAAAACTTTAACTGTATGTCCAGAGAGCTGGAAAAAACAATCTCTGAACTGAAAGCCGCTAATAATGAACTTCAAAAAGATATCGAAAGCAAAATCCGCATTGATCAGCAGAGACAGGAGTTCCTAAATAATGTGTCTCATGAGTTGAAAACTCCCATAGCGCTTATCCAGGGGTATGCTGAGGGGCTGAAAGAAAATATTTCTGATGACCCGGAAAGCAGAGAGTTTTACTGTGATGTAATCATGGACGAGGCTTCCAAAATGAATAAGCTGGTGAGGAATCTTCTGACCTTGAACCATCTGGAGGAAGGACGGGAAGAAGTGGCAATGGAGAGGTTTGATATTGTCAGCCTGATCAGAGGCGTTCTGCAGTCCATGGATATTATGATCCAGCAAAAAGAAGCAAAGGTCAGCTTCCAGGCCCCGGAACCAGTATATGTATGGGCGGATGAGTTTAAAATAGAAGAGGTTGTTACCAATTATACAAGCAACGCGCTGAACCATCTGGAAGGGGACAGGGAGATCGAGATCTGTGTGATTCCAGAAGGAGACAGGGTAAGAGTATCTGTCTTTAATACAGGAACGCCGATCCCTAAAGCAGATATCCCTAATTTATGGAAGAAATTTTACAAAGTAGATAAGGCCAGAACAAGAGAATACGGCGGCAGCGGAATCGGACTTTCCATTGTAAAGGCAGTTATGGAAAGCCACCACCAGGAGTATGGCGTCCGTAATTATGACAATGGTGTTGAATTCTGGTTTACCCTGGACAGAAAGAGTGTGAATTAAGACGAAAATGGGCAGATGTGAAGAAAGTTCTTTGCATCTGTCTTTTTTTGGAGTATACTTGACATATATTACTATTATTTTTGCGAACGAGGACAGTATATGATTGGAATTATAGACTATGATGCTGGCAATATCCGAAGTGTAGAAAAAGCCCTTGCATATATAGGCGAGGAATCTGTGGTATCACGTGATCCGCAGACGCTTTTTCAGGCAGATAAGGTGATCCTTCCCGGCGTGGGAAGTTTTGGAGACGCCATGAATAATCTTCATAAATATGGGTTGGTTCCTGTGATTCGGGATATGATAAATAAAGGTAAACCGTTTTTAGGTATTTGTCTGGGACTGCAGCTTCTTTTTGAAAACAGCGAAGAAAGTCCGGGGGTGGAAGGATTGGGAATATTAAAAGGCAAGATCTTGAGAATCCCCGCGTCGCCTGGTCTTAAGATTCCTCACATGGGATGGAATTCTCTTCACCTTCAGAACCAGGGGAGATTGTTTCAGGGGATTCCAGAAGATGCTTGCGTCTATTTTGTCCATTCCTATTATCTCAGGGCGGAAGAACCGGAAATTGTAAAAGCCTCTTCTTTTTATGGAACAGAGATCCATGCTTCCGTAGAAAAAGGAAATGTGTTTGCCTGCCAGTTCCATCCAGAAAAGAGCAGCCAGACCGGGCTTAAGATCCTGGAAAATTTTGCAAAGATTGACAGGGAGGAAAATTAAAATGTTTACAAAGAGAATCATCCCCTGTCTTGACGTAAATAAGGGACGGGTGGTAAAAGGCGTAAATTTTGTAGACCTGAAGGATGCAGGAGATCCGGTAGAGATTGCCAGGGCATATGATGGGGCTGGCGCAGACGAGCTGGTATTTCTGGATATTACAGCCTCCTGTGAGGAGCGGGATACGGTGGTAGATATGGTCCGTGCCGTGGCATCCAGTGTGTTTATTCCGTTTACGGTTGGCGGCGGTATCCGTACCGTTGATGATTTTAAGCGGCTGCTTCGTGAAGGCGCGGACAAAATTTCTGTAAATTCAGCGGCCATTGACCGTCCGGAGCTTATAAAAGAGGCGGCGGAAAAATTCGGAAGCCAGTGCGTAGTAGTTGCCATTGACGCAAAAAAAAGACCGGACGGAGGATGGAATATTTATAAGCACGGCGGAAGACTGGATACAGGCATAGACGCTGTCTGGTGGGCAAAAAAGGCGGAAGAACTGGGCGCAGGAGAAATCCTTCTTACCAGTATGGACTGCGACGGTACAAAAGCAGGATATGATCTGGAACTGACGCAGGCCGTTTCTGAGGCAGTATCTATTCCAGTGATCGCTTCCGGCGGCGCAGGAAAGCTGGAACATTTTTACGACGCTTTTTCTAAGGGCGGAGCGGATGCTGCTCTGGCTGCGTCATTATTCCATTACAAAGAGCTGGAAATCAGCCAGGTAAAAGATTATCTGGCAGAAAAAGGGATTTCCGTAAGAAGATAAAGAGGTGAAATTATGGCTCCCTTGTCAGGAGAATGGCTGGAGGCGCTGCAAAGCGAATTTCATCAGCCTTATTATGCAAAATTATTTAAAACTGTTATGGAGGAATATCAGACAAGAAAAATATTTCCTCCTGCTGACGATATGTTTAACGCTTTTCACTTTACGCCTTTAAGCCAGGTGAAAGTGGTGATTCTGGGACAGGATCCTTATCATAACGACGGACAGGCCCACGGGCTTTGTTTTTCTGTAAAAAAAGACGTGGAGATTCCTCCGTCTTTGGTAAATATATATCAGGAGCTTCATGACGATCTGGGATGTTATATTCCAGATAACGGCTATCTGGAAAAATGGGCCCGTCAGGGAGTGCTTCTTCTGAATACGGTGCTGACTGTCCGGGCACATCAGGCTAATTCCCACAGAGGGATCGGATGGGAGCAGTTTACAGATGCGGCAATCAGGATTTTGAATGAACAGGACAGGCCTATTGTATTTCTTTTATGGGGACGTCCCGCTCAGATGAAAAAGTCTATGCTGAATAATCCGAAACATCTGATTCTGGAAGCGCCTCATCCCAGTCCCCTGTCTGCCTACAGAGGCTTTTTCGGCTGCAGGCATTTCAGCAGGACAAATGAATTTTTGAAACAGAACGGTCTGCCCCCTGTTGACTGGCAGATCGAAAACAAAGGAATAGAACTATAATGAGTAAAAAAAATGATAATACACTTGTAAGAAACGCCTCTTTTTTAATGGTGGCTGCGCTGATCTCAAAAATCATCGGAATGCTGTACAAAAGTCCCCTTTCCACGACTCTGGGAAATAACAGCTATGCGATGTTTCAGTTTGCGCAGAACGTATATTTTATCCTTCTGATGATCGCATCCTTCAGTATACCACAGGCGGTTTCCAAAATTATGGCGGAAAAGATAACCTTCCGCAGATACAGGGACGCACAGAAAGTTTTTCACTGTGCGCTTCTTTATGCAGTGATCGCAGGGGGCATGGTATCGCTTTTTTGTGTGTTCGGTACAAAGCTTCTTGTGCCGGATACCATGGCTGGAGCAAGACTTGCTCTTCAGATGCTTGCGCCCACCATCTTTTTATCAGGAATCCTTGGTGTGTTCAGAGGGTATTTCCAGGCATACAGAAATATGATGCCAACCTCTCTTTCACAGATCATTGAACAGATTTTTGTGGCTGCCTTTGCCCTGATCATGTCTTCTGTGATGATCGGTCATTTCAGCGGACAGGGAGAAGAGGTAGTACAGAAATGGGGCGCTGCAGGCGCTACCATGGGAACAGGAGCCGGCGTTGGCGCAGCCCTTCTTTTTATGCTGCTTGTATATGGATTGAACCGAAAAAACATCAGAAAGCGGCTTAGAAATGACAGACGATCTGTCAACGAAAGCACAACAGAGGTAATGAAAAATATTGTGCTGATCGTAATGCCCATTATTTTAAGCGCTTTTATTTATAATGTAAACGGCTATATTAACAGCTATATGTATTCTGGTATTATGGGAATGAAAGGCATGGATGCGGATCTGATCAGCAACCTTTACGCAGAGTACGGTTACTTTATGACCATTATCAATATTCCTCTGACTTTGGCAAGCACAGCGCCTACATCTATGATACCAGAGGTTTCCGCTCACTATGCAAGAAGAGATATCCGAACTGCCAATGAAAAGATTGACCGTGCAACATGGATCAGTATGTTTATTTCCATTCCGGCTGCCGTGGGCCTGGCTGTTCTGGCAGGACCAGTGGTAAGAATCCTTTTCCCTGGAACAAACGGAGAGGGAGCGCTGCTTCTTGTTCTTGGAGCAGTTACTGTGATCCTGAACGGAAATTCTAATATTTCTAACGGCGTTCTTCAGGGAATCGGAAAACCGAGGATTCCTATGATCCATGCAGCAATTGCCCTTGTTGTTGATGTGATCGCTATGTTCGCCCTTTTGTTCCTTACAGATCTTGGTATTTATACTATTGTGATCGCCATGATCATTTATGCAGTTGTCATGTGTCTGCTGAATGAGCTTTCCATGCGAAAATATATGAGACATGTGAATCCCTGGAGAAGCGCATATCTGAATCCTCTAATGGCTTCCGTACCTATGGCGCTGGTTGCAGGAGGCGTATATTATGGGCTGAACGCTATTCTTCCAAAGGGAAGACTGATCCTTGGAGTGGAGCTTATGCTTGCAATCGGACTTGCGGGAATTGTGTATCTGTTTGCTTATCTTATGATCAGCAGACCGGATGAGGAAGAACTGGCCATGCTTCCAGGCGGACGCATCCTTGCCAGGATTGCAGGACCTTTGATCAGATAAACTTTTTGGGGAGAGAAGACATGGAACGAAATCTGACAAAAGGCAGTGTGCTTAAAAATATTGTGCTTTTTTCTCTGCCTTATCTTTTGTCCTATTTTTTACAGACTTTGTATGGAATGGCAGATCTGTTTATTGTGGGACAGTTTGAAGGTGTAGAAAGTATTACCGCAGTTTCTGTTGGAAGCCAGGTAATGCACATGCTGACTGTGATGATCGTAGGACTTGCCATGGGCTCAACAGTAATGATCGGGAAATTCATCGGAGCTGATAAAAAAGAAGAGGCGTCTGCTGCAGTAGGCAATACAGTGGTGCTTTTTATGGGAGTAGCTGCCGTGCTTACGATAGGTCTGCTTATGCTTGTCCATCCGGTTGTCCGTGTGATGTCCACGCCCCAGGAGGCCGTTTCTGATACAGTGCGCTATCTGACTATTTGTTTCATGGGGATTCCTTTTATTACAGCTTATAATATTATCAGCTCGATTTTCAGAGGAATGGGCGATTCCAAAAGTCCCATGTATTTTATCGGAATTGCCTGTGGCGTGAATATTTTTCTGGACTATCTGTTTATTGGCGGTATGAGCCTGGGAGCATCAGGAGCGGCGCTTGGAACTGTTCTTTCGCAAACGATCAGTGTGATTACAGCTCTTTTGGTGATCCGACGCAAAAAGACAGGGATTTCCATAAAAAAATATCATTTGAAACCATGCTCCGCAGTAATGGGACAGATTTTGAAAATTGGTATTCCTGTGGCGATTCAGGATGGATTTATTCAGATTGCTTTTATTGTGATCACTATTATTGCAAACAGGAGAGGATTAAATGACGCGGCAGCAGTAGGAATTGTGGAAAAACTGATTGGTATTGTATTCCTTGTGCCGTCTACCATGCTGTCTGCAGTGTCGGCAATTTCAGCCCAGAACATCGGAGCCGGAAAACAGGAGAGGGCAGTGCGGACTCTGAAATATGCAGTCATAATTGCCGCAGGTTTTGGCTTTACTGTGGCTGTCATTACTCAGTTTGTTTCTGTTCCTGTTGTAAAAATATTTACGGAGGATGCAGCGGTGGCTGTGATGGGAGGACAGTATCTTCGATCATATATCTGGGATTGTATGCTGGCAGGAGTTCATTTTTGCTTCAGCGGATATTTCTGCGCCTGCGGAAAATCGGGGATTTCCTTTATTCACAATTCCCTTTCTATTATACTGGCACGTATTCCTGGAGCGTATCTGGCATCCCTTTATTTTCCAAACAATCTGTATCCCATGGGGTTGGCAGCTCCGGCAGGATCAATTCTGTCAGATGTGATCTGTGTGATTGCTTTTGTGTATCTGAATAAGAAAAGAAAGTGTAATGACTTTTTGGTTTGAGAAGAATGAAAATTATGTATGCTATATATAGGAGGAATGAGTGTTTATGGATATGAGAAAAAGAAGAGACGCTCAGCTTGCCTACATTGCGGATGAAAAAGCAGCTGAAGAGATGATAAGCTGCAGAAAAATTTTGCAAAAACTGAATTTTATGGACAGATCCGATTCTGATGGGATTGCCCAGGTGGTAAAGGAACTTCTGGGAAAATCAGAAAATGCTTTTATCAATCCGCCCTTTTACTGCGATTATGGTAAAAATATAGAAACAGGCAAAAACTTTTTTGCCAACTATAACTGCACGATTTTGGATGTGGCAAAGGTTAGAATCGGAGATAACTGCCAGTTTGCGCCTAATGTTGCCATTTATACAGCCGGACACCCGGTTCATCCAGATACAAGAAATACTTTATATGAATATGGGAAAGAGATTTCTATTGGCGATAACGTATGGCTGGGCGGAAACGTAGTGGTATGCCCGGGAGTGAAGATTGGAAGCAATGTAGTGGTAGGTGCAGGAAGCGTGGTGACAAGGGATATTCCAGACTGGAGTATTGCTGCAGGAAATCCCTGTCGGGTGATCCGAAAGATTACAGAGGAAGACAGAAGGAAACTGTTCCGCAATGAGGAGATTGACGATGAGGCCTGGGCTGATATCCTTTTAAAACAGAGAGAAATATCAGAATCAAAACAGAAGATAAACGCTTCCGGCAAGGAGTGAATAAATGCGCTCCTGGAAGCGCAAAGGAGATTTAAACATGACTACAAAACAGAGATATGCAATGGAACTTCATAACAAAGGATATAACTGTTCACAGGCAGTAGCCTGTACTTTCTGTAAGGATTTCGGCGTGGATGAGGAAGAAATGTTCCGAATTGCCGAAGGCTTTGGTTTTGGAATGGGAATGATGGAAATGTGCGGAGCATTGTCAGGAATGACGATGATCATGGGACTTGCCGGAAGCGTGGGAAACCCGGAAAAAGGCCCTATCACAAAAGGAAAAACATATAAGACCGTCAAAGCCCATGTCCTGAAATTTAAAGAAAAGAACGGCTCTTATCTTTGCAGAGAACTGAAAGGTGCAGGAAGTGGCAAGCCCCTCTGTACCTGTGAGCAGTGCATTACAGATGCAGTTGCGCTGACAGAGGAATTTCTGGAGGGGTGGAGGAAGTAAAAAAGGTAAAGCTATGTCTGATAGAACGGAAGTAATATCAGAATTTTACTTCGATATAAATAATTTTTTTTATTAGAAATTAAATGATAGAATGGAAGTGAAGAGAAATGAAACGAGTGATCACGTACGGAACCTTTGACTTGCTTCATTATGGACATATTAATCTTTTAAGAAGAGCCAAGCAGCAGGGAGATTATCTGATCGTGGCTTTATCTACGGATGAGTTTAACTGGAACGAAAAGCGTAAGAAATGTTATTTTTCCTATGAAAAGCGCAAACAGCTTCTGGAAGCAATCCGCTATGTGGATCTTGTAATACCGGAAGAGAGCTGGGAACAGAAACGTACAGATGTCAAAGAATATCATGTGGATACCTTTGTAATGGGGGATGACTGGAAAGGGAAGTTTGACTTTCTGAAGGAAGAAGGATGTGAGGTAATTTACCTTCCCCGTACGCCGGAGATTTCCAGTAGTCAGATCAAGGAAGATCTGCATACGAATGAAAAAAATAGAAACTAATTTTTTATGAAATTTGAAAAGGGAGCATTGCTTCATAGGTGAAGGATTACATATGGAGCAGTTCTCTTTTTTTGTTACAAAAAATGGAAAATGAACTCCGAAGAGTTCAAAAATCATGATATAATATGAACACTTGGCGAGGTATTTTCGAGCCTAGTGAGAATATATACCTGAACACTTAATGAGTCGGAGCAAAGCGAACAAGGAATTTAGTGATTATGGTATAATAAAATATAAAAGCATCAGTAAAGTAAATAAAATATAGTAAGGAGACCAACTATGGATCAAAAAAACAAACAGGAACAGTTACAGGAGATTTTTTCTTTTTATAAAAAGCAGTCTGGAGATCAGGAGAATTATAGAGCAATGCTGGAAGAACTGCAGGAGGTTTATGGCTTTTTATCAGAAGAAATACTGAAACAGGCAGCAGAAGCTCTCCACATTAAGGTTACAGTATTAAGCTGCCTGGTGAAATATTCTTCCACACTGAAGCTGGCTCCCTATCAGCATAAAATTGTTGCATGTACAGGAGAACGCTGCGGTAACAAGAATGGATTATATTTGCTGAATAAGCTGAAACAGGAACTGAAAATTGATAGGAACGGATTATCCGAAGATAAAAAAATACTTCTTTCTACACAAAACTGCTTGAAGCATTGTAAAACCTCTCCCAATATTATGATTGATGGTGAATTATATACGCATATGACAGAAGAACGGATTATGGAGTTATTAAACAATCTTAGGTCTTGAGAAGTATTTTATGTTTTATAACAGAAAAGTTTCGATATATATAAAAACAGTGGCTTGCAGTATTTTTGCGCAGATTGACTTCTAAATAGAGCAAAGCTATAATAATAGGTAAAGATACACAAGAATTTTAGGGAATAAGGGGGAATTATTGTGGAAAGGATAAAAAAGAATTTAAGAACAGTGTTACTTGCTTTATGTGGAGTGATGTTATTTTTATTACCGGCACAATCAGTAAGGGCTGCTCTTTTGCCGACGGCATCAGACAACATGACTGTTTCACTAAGGAGAAAATCAGATCTTGTGAATGTAGACAATGGTTATATGCGGGTGTTTTATAATGGAACATCTATAGGAATTGAATATTATGACAACAATTTTAAAATACTCAGCAAAAAATCAGTCGCCATGGAACTTCCTGTATGGGGAGGATTTTATGCCGGATCAGACGGTTATTATGTAGTTGAGGGAAAGAATAATCTTGAAGAAGATGATAAGGCGGAAATTATCCGTGTGATCAAATATGATAAGGGATGGCGAAGAAAGGGTGCAGCGTCTATTACTGGAAATACGGATCTGTTTGGCGGAGAAGTAAGATTTCCTTTTAACTATGGCTGCGTGGAATTTGCAGAACAGGGAGATAGGCTTTATATTGTTACAGGCCATGAGGGATATGTAGATCCCAATTTTGGACAGGGACACCAGGGATTTTTGATGATCGCTGTGGATAAAGCTTCTATGACAGGAAAAATCGTGGACAGCGATCTTTGGCATTCTTTTGCACAGTATATTAAAAGCTCTGATTCCTATTTGTATGTGCTGGAGCAAAGTGAAGGCTCCCGTTATACTAAACTGAGCAGATATGATACGGATACAATGGAAAAGACTTCTATTCCGGTTTTTAAATATGGCGGTTCCAAAGATTCTGCATGGGCGATTGCCTGCTATGCAAGTGTGGACGGCATGGCTCTGTCAAAAAATAATGTATTATGCCTTGGAACATCCATTGATCAGTCAAAGTATGATACAGCTTCTTCTTCTGGGGCTGCACATAATATCTATCTTACAGTTACACCCATGTCTGATTTTTCGGAAGGTGCTACAGAAGTAAAATGGCTAACAGATTATGTGGGAAATCATAAATCGTTTTTAGGCGCTAAAATCACCAAAATAAATGATTACCGCTTTATGATTTCATGGGAAGAATATGATACAGAAGGAACAGGCGAGCCGAATGACGATCTTTCCTCCAGTGTACTCCATTATTTATATATAGACGAAAAAGGAAATAAAATCAGTAAAGAGTATACAGCGGCGGCGCCTATTTCTGACTGCCAGCCTATAGTGAAGGACTCTAAGGTAATATATTACGCATCCAATGCCAATACAGTAAATTTTTATTCTATTAATTCTTCCAACGGAGCTATGTCAAAAAATACTTACCGGGCTTTGGGAGAAAATGCTACATGGAATTTTTATAATGGTGTGCTTACTGTATCAGGAACAGGAAAAATAAGCCTTGCAGAAAAAACACACAGGAATCCTATATCGTCAACAGCGGGAACCATTGTTTACAGTACTGATGGTAAATGGGCAAAAGCGATATTAAATAATACTAAAAAAATAATAATCAAATCAGGTATTACAGAAATTGGAAAGGAATCTTTTGCTGATTTTCCAAATCTGAAAGAGGTGATATTGGAACCAGGAGTGAAGTGCATCAGAGAAAAAGCGTTTTATAGCTGCGAAAATTTAAGGAAAATTACGATTCCTTCCAGTGTGACAAAGATTGAAAAAGATATTCTCTGGACAGGTTCCTATTGGGTAGGAGATTCCAGCCACGTAGTATATGCTTCCATTTATGCGGAACCGGGATCTTATGCAGTTCAATATGCAAAACAGAATGATATTCAATATATCATTGATTTTTCAAAAGCATCAGTCAGTGGTTTGAAATCCAGTTATCAATATACAGGAAAGGCTCTGACGCCTGCTGTGACAGTAAAAATGGGAAAGCAGGTGCTAAGGAAAGAAAAAGATTATCAGGTTGTCTATCGAAATAATAAAAATACAGGAACAGCAACCGTTACGATCACAGGCCTTGGAAATTATGAAGGCACTATCAAAAAAACATTCAAAATAGTCAAAGCATCATCGGCCAAAAAGAATATCAAAAAATGCTCTGTTGGACGGATTGCAGACCAGAGGTATACAGGAAAATCTTTAAGACCAACTGTTATTGTAAAAGACGGATCAAAAAGACTGAAAAACGGAACAGATTATACATTGACATATAAAAACAACAAAATGGTGGGAAAGGCTTCTGTTGTTATTACAGGAAAAGGAAGATACAGCGGCAGTGTCAGCAAGAGTTTTTCAATTAAATATATGACGCCGGGAAAAGGCAAAGTGGTAAGAGTTTCAGAAGGCTATTATAAAATTACCAGAAGCGGTGACTCGAAAATTGCAGAAGTCCAGTATGTAAAACCTGTAAACAAAAAGAAAACTGTAATATCCATACCGTCAACAATAAGAACCGGTAATGTTACCTGTAAAGTAACTTCTATAGCAGCTAACGCATTTAAAAATAACAGATCTATAAAGACGCTTTCTGTTGGCAGATATGTGGTATCAATAGGCAACAATGCCTTTCTTAACTGTACCAGGTTAAGTAAGATAAAATTCGGAGCCGGACTGGAAAAAATTGGTGTAAAAGCATTTGCAAATTGTAAATCTTTGAGATCTCTTGTACTTCCGGGAAGGGTTTCAGTGATTGGCAAACAGGCATTTTATGGTTGTAATCGTTTGAAAACAATTGTGATCAGAAGCTCGCGGCTTACTTCAAGGACAGTAGGCGGCAGTGCGTTTGGACGGATTCATGGAAGAGCCGTGATAAAAGTGCCGACGAAGAAACTGGAGGCATATACCAATATGCTTAAAACAAAAGGTTTGGGCAGCAGGGTAAGGATTGTAAAAGGATAAAGAAGAGTTTGCTGTGAATTTTCTTGTAGCAGATGGCAAATAGTAGGAGGAGATATATAATGTCAGTACCGCGGTATTTTGAAATGTATAAATCATTTCTTCGCAGTCTTGAAGATGGAAATGAACATCCTTATATAGATGCGAAAAAACAGGTGATTGCAGATTTCCATTTATCAGAGGAAGATGTTTCAGAGCTTCTTCCAAGCGGAAGGCAGTCAATATTTACCAATCGTATAGGATGGTGCAGAACCTATCTAAAAAAAGCTGGCTTAATAGAAAGTCCCTCAAGAGCCCGTTTTGTTATTACAGAGGCGGGGAAACATATTCTGCAGACCGTTGAAGTGATTACAAATGATACGCTCAGAACGTTTCCTTCTTTTGTAGCGTTTATAGAAGGGAACACAGAGGAAAACCCTGTGGCTGTTCTGGAAAATAATAATGATGAAACGCCCCAGGAGACTTTGGATCGTGTTCAGAGTGAGATTAATAAGGTTTTACAGGATGAACTTTTAACGCAGATTTATCAGAACTCGGCAGATTTTTTTGAAAAAATGGTCATAGAGCTGATGGAGAAAATGGGATATGGGCGCGGAGAAGTTACACAAAAAAGCAGGGATGAGGGAATTGATGGGATTATATATCAGGATAAACTAGGATTTGACGTCATTTATGTGCAGGCTAAGAGATATGACCCGGAAAAGACGATTGGCCGTTCAGAACTTCAAAAATTTGGAGGAGCGCTGCCTGAAAAGAATGCAAAAGGTCTATTTGTTACCACTGCAGGTTTTTCGCCAAATGCAAAACAATATGCCAATGAGAGACATATTATTCTGATAGATGGACAAAGGCTGACAAAACTTATGATAGAATATGAGTGCGGTGTAAATACAGAATATGTATATAAAGTGAAGAAACTGGATTCGGATTTCTTTGAAGAAGAATAAATAAGCTGCTTCTAATACCTTTGTAAAAAAAGGAAAACAAAATGGATTTAACTGTGCTGAATTCAAATACAAAGACGCTAAAAATAATGGGAGAGTATATCCATAGGATGTAGTCTCAAACAACATATTATGCAGGATATAAGTAGGTGAATGAACGCTTCAGAGCATATAATTT
>NZ_CALFLA010000092.1 GCF_937880195.1 uncultured Blautia sp. | reverse complement strand
TAATGATGTATTGCAAAACAGGTGACTGTGGATAAAACTGCGGAAACTCAAGTCATTTTCTCTTTCATTTACATTTTTTCAGGTGTATAATTTATCAGGTATCGAATACCAAACAAAAGCGAGGAGATTACATTATGAAAAAGTTACTAATCGTATCCTTAAAATCTATTCTCTTTTTTGTAGGCTGGGCAATCTGTGTATCTCTGATTCCCATACCAGATGTAAAAAGTGATGTAGTGTGGCGATTTTTTGCAGAACTGATCCCTTTTCTTGTAATATCAGTCCTGACTTTCGTTTTCTGGTGGACAGAGAAAAGAAAAACCCAACTGCACCTTATAAATAATCCGTCCCGCAACAGCATACTGGGAATCATAACTGGTCTGATCTGGCTGAGTAGCTCCGCAGGAATTTTACTTTTAACCAGATCTGTACATATAGAGGGCAGCAATCATATTTCCATGCTGTGGCTCTGGATTTTATCAGCCTTTATTAATACTGTTATGCAGGAAATGCTTGTCAGAGGTTATTTATACCAGATGATAAAAAAAGAATATAATCTTGCCGCTGCAGTGATCGTATCTACACTTTTATTTACTTTTGCTCATGGCGGAGCTTTTGAAGCCGGTCTTCTTCCTGTATTAAATGTTTTGACTATGAGCCTTTTTATGACGGCTGTATTAGAATATACAGATTCGTTAATAGCTCCAATTATCATACACTTTCTCTGGAACAGTATTGGAGCCATTATTCTTGGAGGAGTATCTCTTGCAGAAGACTATCCTCATGTACTTAATATGACTTTTGATGGAAATATGATCTTATCTGGCGGCATATATAAAATTGAGGGAAGTATTGTTGTGCTGATCCTGAACCTGATTATGATAGCATTCTTTACATTTTCCCCAAAAAGAACAACCCACACTTCACAGCTATAAAAGCCGCAAAAAAACCTGGACAGATGAATCTGCCCAGGTTTTATTTTTACTTTATTTCTGTTCGTATTGCCTCCGGGTATTCTACACCCTCAGGCAGAGGATCCCATTCATTCAGCCCCATATTCTGCTTAAACTTTGCCTGTTCCAGAGTCAAAGGCTTCAGATCATCCATAAGATATTCCAAAAGCTCTGCAATCCCCTCTCTGGTGGCATTGTCTACCAGGAAAATCCTCTCACATCCCGTATTGATAAGCCACTGCTTTACCATTGGGATATTGGCGTGGGGAGAATGGATCTTGGTGATAATACCAATCATAGGCCGCAGGATAAAATTACGTCCGCTTGGTCCAAAAAGGCTGAACGGTTCATCTGCCGCCTGAACGATTCCCACAACATCCGCTTCAAAAGAAAAACATGCAAGACCCACGCTGAACCGTTTGGATTCTGCATACTCTCCCGGAGAGTCAATAGTATCGTCATTTGTATTGGTATACTGCGTTTTATGATAATGAAGCTCCTCTCCCTTCAGCGCCTGCGTCAGAGAGGTTTTTCCTGCCTCACTTCTTCCCATTAAAAATAATTTCTTCATATTATCCTATCCTGTGTTCAGCTTCTATGAACAGCGCAGGTTTTGAAACCCAAAACCTGATCGAAAAACCGCACAACTTCCTCCACAGCCGTCTGTACTTCACTCAGTCTCCCGGTAAGGATTAAAGTTCCGCAGAACCGATCCATAAAACCGATTTCTACATGAGCCGCCTTGATGGCTACATCTGCTGCTACCACCACAGCCTCCCACGGAGTGAAACGAATAAAGCCTACTGCTTCCCCTCTGTGATCCTCTCCTTCGTGAACCCCGATATGAAGACCAAGATTCTCATAAATACATGCCTCCGAAGGATTGATCACATGTGCCAGACATACTTCCTTTCCGGGAACACGCACGCGGGTCAGTCTGAGACGTTTCCCCTTCAAATGCTGATAATCATCATGAAACAGCTTTTCCAGCAGTTCTTCCTTTGTTATCTGACTCATACAAAAACTTCCTATCTCTTTGTAATATCACATACTACATATCCCATAGAATCACGGAAATAATCCACAACCTCTGTCAGTGCGGACATGACGTCGGATATTTCTCCTGTAATGATCAAGGTACCTGTAAAACGGTCTGCAAATCCAAGATAAACATTACCGCTTTTTACTGCGATATCTGATGCGATTACCGCAGATTCCGGAGGTGTCATATTCATAATTCCGATTGCAGAGGAACCATAATCCACCTGAGGGTTTAAACCAAGTTTCTGATATATGATCGGAGCCGGGCCGCCCATTACATGAGCAAAAGTAATCTCCTTACCTGCTACCGTCTCCTGTACAATTCTGATCTGTTCTTCATGATCGTTTGCCATTTGTGTCTTCTCCTTTCCAAAAACATCTTGACGCAGATTCTCTTAGAATCATACTATCCACTAAAATCTATGTCAAGTGGATTTCCTACTTTGAAAGGTGAAAAAATTCTATAGAA
>NZ_CALFLA010000091.1 GCF_937880195.1 uncultured Blautia sp. | reverse complement strand
CATCACCATCATCATGCAGACGAGGTGTTTACAAGCTGGGGACGTGAAACAATTAAGAAGTATTCCAGAGAGGATCTGGAAAAGATTCTGGAAACCCTCTCTCATTCTGAGGAGTATGGAGTGATCCTTCGTGCAAAGGGAATGCTTCCTGCAGAGGATGGAACATGGATTTATTTTGATATGGTTCCTGAGGAAACAGAGATCCGTCAGGGAGCGCCGGAGTATACAGGCCGTCTCTGCGTGATCGGTTCCAAACTGAAGGAAGAGAAGCTGGCAGAGCTTTTCGGATTATGATTCAGAGACAGAAACGTGCAGGAGGATGATGATGAACGAGATTACAGTACCGATTTATCTGATCACGGGTTTTCTGGAAAGTGGTAAAACCTCTTTTTTGAATTTTACCCTGCAGCAGGACTATTTTTATACAGAAGGAAGAACTCTTTTGATCCTCTGTGAGGAGGGTGAAGTGGAGTATGATAAGGCTGTGCTGGAAATGAGCAATACGGTTGTGGAGATCATTGAAAAGGAAGAGGATCTTACAACAGACCGCCTTGCTGCTATGGATATCTTATATCAGCCGGAGCGAGTGATCATTGAATATAACGGCATGTGGCTGGTAAGTAATTTTGAAAAAATGAAAAAGCCTGAGGGCTGGGGTGTGGAGCAGCAGATCACCTGTGTGGATGCAAGCACTTTCCAGATGTATATGGCAAATATGAAATCCATTTTTATGGATATGGTAAGAAGCAGCGATATGGTTGTGTTTAACCGCTGCAAAAGAGAAGATCCACTGCCAACCTACAGAAGAGGAATCAAGGTGGCGAATCAGAGAGCTGAGGTGATCTTTGAGGACGAAGAGGGAGAGCTGGATGATATTTTCCAGGATGAGATGCCTTTTGACGTCAATGCGCCTGTGATCGAGATTCTTCCAGAGGATTACGGAATCTGGTTTGTGGACGCAATGGATCACCCAGAAACATATGATGGTAAGACAGTGAAGTTTAAGGCAAGGGTAATGAAGCCAAGAGGAATGGGAAGCAAGTTCTTTGTTCCGGGGCGTACGGCTATGACCTGCTGTGCAGACGATACCACATTTCTTGGCTATGTGTGCAAAAGCGCTTTTGCTCCAAAACTTACGCCAGGTCAGTGGGTAGAGGTGACAGCAAAGGTAGGAATCGAAAACCGTATGGAATACCAGGGAGAGGGAATTGTGCTTTATGCGGATTTTGTAGAGCCCTGTGAGCCTCTGGAAGAAGAAATGGTATATTTTAACTAAGGAGAAAAAGCATGTATTTAGTAGTTGGTCTGGGAAATCCAGGAAGGCAGTATGAAGCCACCCGGCACAACATGGGCTTTGACGTGATCGACCGTCTGGTGGAGGAGCATGGGATTCCCCAGGGCGGCGTAAAGTTCAATGCCATGTATGGCAAGGGGCTGATAGGAGGGGAGCAGGCGCTTCTTATGAAGCCTCTCTCCTATATGAACTTAAGTGGAGGCCCGGTTCGTGATATGGCGAATTATTTTAAGATCGATCCAGAAACAGAAATGATCGTGATCTATGACGATATTGATCTGGAACCGGGACAGTTAAGGATCCGTAAACAGGGAAGCGCCGGCGGACATAACGGGATCAAGGATCTGATCAAACAGCTTGGAACTCAGAAATTTGTCCGCATTAAGGTAGGCGTAGGAGCCAAGCCTCAGGGATGGGATCTGGCAGATCATGTTCTGGGAAGGTTTTCCACACAGGAGAGAAAAGCTGTGGATGAAGCTCAGGAAAGAGCGGCCAGGGCTGTGGAAAAGATTCTGTCCGAAGGCGTGGATGCAGCAATGAATGAGTTCAACAAAAAAACGGGGGTTGTATGAAGACATTTTTGCAGCCTCTGCAAAATCTTGCAGAGATGGAAGAAATCCGGGATAAAGCCAGGCATAACACTGGCGTCCTGGCTGTCAGCGGCTGTATGGAGTCCCAGAAAGCACATATGGTATATGGGCTTTCCGGGCTCTTTCCTTCTCATCTGATTATTTCTGAGGATGAGCGCAGCGCAAAACAGATTTTTGAGGATTATCGTTTTTATGAGAAAAACGTGTATTATTATCCTGCCAGAGATCTGCTTTTTTTTCAGGCGGATATTCATGGAAATCTTCTGATACGTCAGAGAATGCAGGTGATCCGGGCTCTTCTCAATGAGGAGAATATCACGGTTGTCACCAGTGTGGACGGATGTATGGATTTTCTTGTACCCTTAGAAGAGATTAAAAAACAGATCCTTTATTTCCGCAATGACAGTGAGCTGGATGTGAACCAGCTGAGAGCTCAGCTTGTGTCCATGGGATATGAGCTGGTGGGACAGGTGGAGATGCCGGGACAATTTTCGGTGAGAGGTGGAATTATAGACATTTACTCCCTTACAGAGGAAAATCCATGGAGAATTGAGCTGTGGGGGGACGAGATTGATTCTATCAGGAGCTTTGATGCCCAGAGCCAGCGTTCCATTGAAAATCTGGATGAGATTGTGATTTATCCGGCAGCAGAGCAGCAGGCGGAAAAAAGCGGGATTACTTTTTTGGATTATTTTGATGGAAATCAGTCTATGGTATTTCTGGATGAACCCAACCGTCTTTTTGAAAATGCCAGGGCTGTGGAGGAGGAGTTCCGTCAGAGCTGCAGCAACAGAGCGGAAAAAGGCGAACAAAATCTCTCGGAAGGATGGATGTGTTCCTGGGAGGAGCTTTGCCGGAAGCTGAATAAAAGAAACTGCGTTTCCCTTTCTGCGCTGGAGCCCAAAAGGGCCGGATGGAATATTACAGGGGTTCATAACCTTACTGTAAAATCCATGAGCTCTTATCAGAGCAGCTTTCCACTTCTTGTTAAGGATCTTCAGAATTATAAAAAGCAGGGTTATAAGATTATTCTTATGTCCGGTTCAAGAACCAGGGCGGAGCGTCTTGCAAAGGATCTCCAGGAAGAGGGATTAAACGCTTTTTACAGCCAGGACGGAGACAGGATTTTAGAGCCTGGCGAGATTATGGTGGTATACGGCCATGCCAGAAAAGGTTTTGAATATCCTCTTGTCAAGTTTGCGGTTATCACAGAAACAGATATTTTTGGAAAAGAACAAAAGCCTCGAAAGAAAAAGAAAAAATATAATGGTCAGAGGATCCAGGATTTTTCCGAACTGTCGATTGGAGATTATGTGGTTCATGAAAAGCATGGACTTGGAATTTATAAGGGTATTGAAAAAGTAGAAGTAGATAAGATCGTTAAGGATTACATTAAGATTGAGTACCGCGGAGGAAGTAATCTTTATATTCTTGCCACTCAGCTTGACGCTCTTCAAAAATATTCCGGGGCGGAGGCTGCCAAAGTTCCCCGGCTGAACAAGCTGGGCGGCCAGGAATGGAAAAAGACAAAAACAAGGGTAAAAGGCGCTGTTCAGAATATAGCAAAAGAGCTGGTGGAGCTTTATGCGGTGCGCCAGGAAAAGGAAGGCTATGTGTGCGGCCCGGATACTGTATGGCAGAGAGAGTTTGAGGAAATGTTTCCTTATGAGGAAACAGAGGATCAGCTGAATGCCATTGAAGATACGAAAAAGGATATGGAAAGCACCAAGATCATGGACCGTCTTGTGTGCGGAGACGTAGGCTACGGAAAGACGGAGGTGGCTCTTAGGGCTGCTTTTAAGGCAGTGCAGGAAAGCCGCCAGGTCATTTACCTTGTTCCCACTACGATTCTTGCCCAGCAGGTGTACAATACCTTTGTCCAGAGGATGAAGGAGTTTCCGGTAAGAGTGGATCTTCTGTGCAGGTTTCGTACCCCGGCCCAGCAGCAGAAAACAATCCAGGATCTGAAAAAAGGTCAGGTGGATGTGATCGTGGGAACCCACCGTGTGCTTTCAAAGGATGTGGAATTTAAGAATCTGGGTCTTCTCATCATTGATGAGGAACAGCGTTTTGGCGTTGTTCATAAGGAGAAGATCAAGCAGCTGAAAAAAGATATTGATGTTCTTACCCTGACAGCTACGCCGATTCCAAGAACCCTCCATATAAGCCTTATTGGAATCAGAGACATGAGTGTTCTGGAAGAGCCGCCTATGGATCGTGTGCCTATTCAGACTTATGTAATGGAGTATGATGAGGAAACCGTGCGTGAGGCAGTAAACCGCGAGCTTCGAAGAGGCGGACAGGTATATTATGTTTATAACAGGGTCAATGATATTGCAGAGGTGGCTTTGCGTCTCTCCAAACTTCTCCCTGACGCCAGGGTGGATTTTGCCCATGGCCAGATGAGCGAGCGGGAGCTGGAAGGAGTAATGTTTGCGTTTATTAACGGAGATATTGATGTGCTGGTTTCAACAACGATCATTGAGACAGGTCTTGATATTTCCAATGTAAATACAATGATCATTCATGATTCTGACCGATATGGACTTTCTCAGCTTTATCAGCTCCGGGGCCGTATCGGACGTTCCAACAGGACGGCTTATGCCTTTTTGATGTACCGCAAAAATACCATGCTGAAAGAAACGGCAGAAAAAAGGCTTTCTGCTATTCGGGAATACACAGATCTGGGAAGCGGATTTAAGATCGCTATGAGGGATCTTGAGCTTCGGGGCGCAGGAAATCTTCTGGGAGCAGAGCAGCATGGACATATGAATGCAGTAGGCTATGATCTTTACTGCAAAATGCTCAGTGAGGCGGTAAAGGAAGCAAAAGGCATTCATACAATGGAGGATTTTGAAACTGCCATAGACCTGAATATTGACGCGTTTATCCCGGATTCTTATATCAGTAATGAATACCAGAAGCTGGATATTTATAAAAGGGTTGCAGGAATTGAAGACCAGCAGGACTATGACGACATGCTGGAGGAGCTTCTGGACCGTTTCGGAGAAATGCCGAAGGCAGTGCTGAACCTTCTCGCCATTGCAAGAATGAAGGCTCTTGCCCACAGGTCTTATGTGACAGAGATCAAGCAGTTTGGTAAGGATATGCGGATTACTCTTTACGAAAAGGCGCATATAGATCCCACAGGTATTCCCATTCTGATGCAGAAATACAGAAGAGGGCTGCAGTTTAAGGCAGAGCAGGAGCCGAAATTTATTTTTACGCCTCAGGGAAGACTTCTGGAGTCCTTGATGGAATTTCTGGAGGAGCTGAATAAGCTGGTGGAAGAATAAAAGCCAGAGGGCATTAGCCGTGGATTTTGCAGAAGGTATTGTGGCTAATGTGTGAAATGTCATGTATTTTCACGTTTCTCCTTGCCCTTGGAGCAAAAAAAGTTTATACTTGTAGCTATGAAATCAGGCTACAATGGAGGAAAATATGAAAGAAATGTCAAAAAGAGCAGTAGTTGCAGCCCTTGCCGGAGTAATGGCCATGGGAATGCTTACAGGCTGCGGTGAAAAGAAATTAGATGGAAGTAAGACAGTTGTCACAGTAAACGGAACAGAGGCTCCAATGGGAGTTTTAAGCCTTCTGGTACGCCAGAGCCAGGCACAGACCAACGCTTTGTACGCTCAGCTTATGGGAGCAGATTATGCGGTTTGGAACACAGAGGCAGAAGAAGGTAAGACATACGGAGAACAGCTTGTAGAAAACGGATTGGAGCAGCTGGAGTTAATGTATATCATGAAGGAAAAGGCAGCTGATTACGGCGTAGAGGTAACAGAAGAAGACCAGAAAGCCATTGCAGAGGCAGCCGCTGCTTTTATGAAGGCAAACAGTCCTGAAACAATAGAGAAGCTTGCAGTGACAGAGGATCAGGTAAAGACATATCTTGAGCTTCGTACCTATGAATCCCGGATGTATGAGCCAATGGTAGCAGATGTGGATACAGAAGTTTCAGACGAGGAGGCACAGCAGTCATCCTTTACCTATGTAAGCGTCAGCACAGCAGATCTTTCCGATGAGGAAAAAGAAACAAAGAAAGAAGATGCTCAGAAGATCCTGGACGCAATGAAAAAAGACCCGGAAGCAGACTTTAACGAGGCTGCCAAGGCTGTAGACGAAGGTTACAGCGCTGTGGAGGGAACATTTGCAACAAACCCGCCAAAAGAGGATGCAGAAGAGGAAGAAGATGCTGCATACACAGGAAGCTATCCAGAAGAAGTTCTTGAAGTATTAAGAACATTAAAGGACGGAGAGGTTGCTTCAGATGTGATCGATACAGACACAGGATATTATGTAGTACGTCTGGACGCAAAAGTAGATGAGGAAGCAACTCAGGAAGAAAAAGACTCTATTATTGAAGAAAGAAAGGGAGAACTTTACACAGATACCTCAGATACATGGAGAGAAGAGGCAAAGATCACTGTTGATGAGAAGGCGCTGAAGAGCCTTACTGTTACAGATAATGACAAATTCAACCTGGTAACTCCTGAGGCAGAAGCAGAGGATATTACTGATGCAGAAGAGGCAGCAGATACGTCTACAGACGTGGTTGAAGAAGAACCAGAAGAGGTTTCTGATGACGAAGTCCTTGTTCCTGTAGAAGAAGAGGCAGAATCTGCCGGAGAAGAAACAGATAGTACAGAAGCATCCGTAGAACCAGAAGAGACTGCAGACGCAGAATAAAGACAGAATCAGAAGCTGACGGTCAGCGTTCTAATGATAAGTCATGGAATACAGATCCGGCAGAAGTTCCTTTGAACAATGTCGAAAACTACAACTAAACAAAAGTCACCCCCTTCCGTCTGGAAGCACGTACAGCTTCTCAGGCGCCTGGGGTGTACAGAGGGGAGCCGGCACTAGAGGCTCCCCTTTGTGCTTTGAGTTCTCACTTTTCATCCGAAAAAGAAACCCGGATCCCGTTCAGCTCCACATCTCCCTCCATAGGGATCACCAGGCATTTCCGTCCGTCTACAATCTTAGTCTCAACCATTTCCGCCCGGTCCGGGTTTACATGGATCACCACATCAGGAGTTTTGATCTCCATTCGTCTTGTATTGGTAATATTGGAAGCCATAAGAGCTGCGTTTTCTCCAGCAGTTGCTTCATAGCAGGAATCAAAAGTTTCTAATTTTTCTTCTTCTACGCCGCATTCCTCAAAAAGCCGTTTTACTTCCGGTTTTGTCAGAACAGCCGGTTCAGGAGAATCCTTCTGAACCTCCATCCATTCGTTTAACTTTTCATGGATATTCATAACCGTGTCATAAGCGCAGTCTTCTCCAAGGGTTTCCTCTACAAGAGCGTTAAAGGAATCCCGCTGTCCGCCTGCAGAAAGAGGGGTATCACATCCAAAGAGCTGATCCACAAAGGTGCTGCGCAGCTGCTCTGCATTTTTTGAATAGTAGAGAACCCCATGGATATCCGTGCTTCTGTCATTAAAGACTGGGAAAAGGAATCCAAGATCCGGCATTTCTACGATCCAGTCCCGGATACGGTCTTCAATATTATTTGTTTCTGCATTGTAGCAGAGGCCGGCTTTGGAAAGTTTCACCGGACAGATGCTGCACAGGATATGATCGTAGATTTCATCAGAGGCGTCAAACATTTCCAAGCCGTCAGAGGATCTTCCTGGAATATCGTATACAGCGTGAATCAGGATAATGTAATAGTTTTCTCCGTAATCATAATATTCGATGATCTTATCATAAAATTCTTCGATAAGGTCATTATCCTGGAGCTTGCTTCCGCGAAGGCGGAGAAGAAATTCCTGTGTGCCTCCTTCTTTTTCCTGTTCCAGAGGGAACTCCATGTTGATGAGATTTTTGCCAATGGTTCCAGAAAGTGTTTTTTTGAAGATTTCAAAATATTTGAAGCTTTCTTCTTCGGAAAGGGAGAGGAAGGCTTCTTTTAATTCTGTTTTTTTGTTTTTTTCTCCGTCTACATAACAGCCGCAGATGCGAGTGATGGAGCAGCGGTCAGGGGTAAATTGTTTTTTGATTTCTGATATTTCCTTTTTATTCATAAAGCAGGGCTCTCCTTTTTGTAAATGGTTCCGATCAGTCTTCCGGTAAGGGAAGGCTGTGCTGACGATATGACGATATTATATCCTGAATTGCTGTTTAGGGCAAATTATTTCTCCCGGCAATCCAGACAGCGGTGTATAGGAGGATTCCTTTTGGGTGACATTATCACAGACGGATATGTTTTAAAGGTGTATGATACAAACATAAACAAAAGGAGGTATCCTATATGAGGTTAAAAGATAAAGTAGCGATTATTACAGGTGGAAGCAGAGGAATCGGTTATGCAACTGCAGACGCTTTTTTGCGGGAGGGCGCAACCGTTATTTTGGCAGCCAGCTCAAAGGAATCCGCAGATAAGGCGGTAAATAGTCTGAAGGAAAAATATCCTGACAGGATTATTGCAGGGATCAGCCCGGACCTCAGCAGTCTGGAAAGCGTAAGAAGCGAATTTCGGGAAGCGACCTCCAAATATGGATGTGTGGATATCCTTGTAAATAATGCAGGCGTATCAGAAAGCACTCCTTTTATTGAGTATACAGAGGAAGCCTTTGATAAGGTAATGGATTTGAACGTAAAAGGCGTTTTTAACGCTACCCGGGCAGCGTCTGAGTGTATGGTGGCAAGAGGTAACGGAGTTATTTTAAGCACCTCTTCCATGGTAAGTATTTATGGACAGTCCAGCGGAATTGCTTATCCGGCTTCTAAATTTGCGGTAAACGGTCTGACAGTTTCTCTGGCAAGAGAGCTTGGACCAAAAGGAATCCGCGTCAATGCAGTAGCTCCGGGGATTACAGAAACAGATATGATGAAGGCAGTTCCCAAAAGTGTGATCGAGCCCATGATCGCTCAGATCCCTCTTCGAAGACTGGGACAGCCGGAAGACATTGCGAACGCATTTGTATTTCTTGCTTCTGACGAGGCGTCTTATATTACAGGAGTGGTATTAAGTGTTGACGGAATGGCAAGAAATTGACAGAGGATACAGGAAGTTTTGCTGTTTGAAGAGGAGAAAATAAAATGGGAATATTTGATTTTTTAAAGGGACCGGATTTTAATGAAGGAATCGAGACATATAAAAATACAAAAGATGCAGTCCTTCTTGATGTGAGAACTCAGGAGGAATATCTGGAAGGAAGAGTTCCGGGAAGCTGGAACATTCCTCTGCAGGAAATTGGAAAGGTAGAGAGACTGATCGATAAAGCGGCGCCCCTTTTTGTATATTGTTTAAGCGGGGCAAGAAGCCGTGTGGCAGCAGTACAGCTTCAGCAGATGGGATATGGAAAAGTGACAAATCTGGGCGGTATTAACAGCTACCGTGGAAAGGTGGAAAGATAAAATGAAGGTTGTGATTATCGGAGGCGTTGCAGGAGGAGCAACTGCAGCAGCCAGAATCAGAAGACTGGATGAAAAGGCGCAGATTCTTGTTTTTGAAAAGTCAGGTTATGTTTCTTACGCAAACTGTGGACTTCCCTATTACATTGGCGGAGTAATCGAAGACCCGGATGCTCTGACCCTTCAGACGCCGGAAAGCTTTTGGAAGCGTTTTCAGATTGAAATGAGAGTGCGCCATGAGGTGACAGCAATTAACCCGGAGAAACAGACAGTGAAGGTAAAGAACTTAAATACAGGGGAAACCTTTGAGGAAAGTTATGATAAACTTCTGATCGCTACAGGAGCAAAACCTGTATGGCCGGATCTTCCGGGAATTAGATCAGAGAAGCTTTTTACCCTGAGAACAGTGGAAGATACCTTCCGAATTCGTGAATTTGTGGAAAAAAATCAGCCTAAATCTGTAGTTTTGGCAGGGGGAGGATATATTGGCCTGGAGCTGGCGGAAAACTTCCGTGAGATGGGAATGGACGTAACCATTGTCCAGAGACCGAAGCAGCTTATGAATCCTCTTGATTCCGATATGGCAGCCTTTGTACATGGAAAAATGAGAAGCCGGGGCGTAAAGGTGATGCTTGGCCATGGAGTGACTGGATTTGAAGAAAACCAAAAAGGAATTCGTGTGCTTCTGAAAGACGGGGAGACTTTAGAAGCAGATATGGCGATTCTTGCCATTGGTGTGACACCGGATTCTCATCTTGCACGTGAAGCCGGATTGGAGCTTGGACTTAAGGGAAGCATTGTGGTCAATGATCGGATGGAAACATCTGCCCCCAATATTTATGCGGCAGGAGACGCGGTAGAGGTAAAACATTATATTACAGGTGAAAAGACTTTGATCTCACTTGCAGGACCGGCAAACAGACAGGGACGTATTGTGGCAGACAATATCTGCGGCGGAGACAGCCGTTATCCGGGATCTCAGGGATCTTCCGTATTGAAGGTTTTTGATATGACAGTGGCTTCTACAGGAATCAATGAGCGTACGGCCAAGAGTCTCGGGATAGATTATGATAAGGTTTATCTTTCTCCGGCAAATCATGCAGGATATTATCCAGGCGGAAGGCTGATGACTATGAAAGTCATTTTTGAAAAGAAAACCTGGAAGCTTCTGGGAGCGCAGATTGTAGGCTATGAGGGAGTAGATAAAAGGATCGATGTGCTGGCAACTGCCATGTATGCAGGAATTACAGCCCTTCAGCTGAAAGAACTGGATCTGGCGTATGCTCCGCCTTACTCTTCCGCAAAAGATCCTGTAAACATGGCAGGATTTATGATCGAAAATATTGCAGAAGGAAGACTGAAACAGTTTTTTGCAGAAGATGTGGAAACACTTCCACAGGACGGCAGCGTGATTCTTCTGGATACAAGGACGCCAGGGGAATATCATAGGGGGCATATTGAAGGGTTTATAAATATTCCAGTGGATGAGCTTAGGGACAGGCTTTCAGAGCTGGACAAAAATAAAAAAGTATATATTATCTGCCAAAGCGGACTTAGAAGCTATATTGCGTACCGTATTCTGACCCAGGAAGGTTATGACTGCAGAAACTTTTCAGGAGGATTCCGCCTGTACGAGACTGTAACAGGTGATAAAGAAGCAGCCGGAGAGGCTCTTCCATGCGGAATGGAGATCCGCAGATAACCAGCAGTAAAATATATGAAAAACAGAGGGAATATTCCGACTTGTACAGAGGGGTATTTCCTCTTTTTTTGTATGGCAATAAAATAAACCACCTGCTCTGCGGGTGGTGGGAATAGCT